>DATDRO010000338.1:0-14507 GCA_035291685.1 Nitrospirota bacterium
GGCCGTCTTTGCCAGGTACACGGGGATTTCCATCCCTGGAACATCCTGTTCCGCGAAAACACGGATTTTTCGCTCCTGGACCGCTCGCGGGGGGAATGGGGAGAGCCTGCGGACGACACCGCCACCATGACCATCAATTACCTGTTCTTTTCTCTCCAGCGCTCCGGACGGCTCGAAGGTGACTTTGAAAAGATGTTCTCTCTCTTCTGGGAAAACTATCTCGCGAGGACCGGAGACAAGCAGATGCTCGAGGTCATTGCCCCGTTCTACGCGTGGCGCGGCCTCGTCATCGCAAGCCCGGTCTGGTATCCGCATCTTTCGACGAGCGTGCGAAGGGCAATTTTCAATTTTATTCTGAATGTGCTCAGGGACGACCGGTTCGACCCCTCGGTTGTCAACAGGTATCTGACATGAACATTGAGCAGGGCTTCGGCATATGGATAACCGGGCTGCCGTCATCAGGCAAGAGCTCCGTGACAGGAGAACTCGTCAAAAAACTGATGGCTGGGGGAGCGCACGTTGTCGTGCTGGAATCGGATGAGATGAGGAAGATACTGACGCCGGAGCCGACTTACAGCCCTGAGGAGCGCGATCGGTTCTACCGGACGCTGGCCCTCCTGGGAGAGTTGCTCACCCGGCAGGGCATAAGCGTGATCTTCGATGCCACGGCGAACAAGCGGGCCTACCGGGACCACGCACGCACTCTCCTAAGGAAATTCATCGAGGTCTATGTGGAATGCCCCATAGAAGTTTGCAGGAAAAGAGATCCAAAAGGCATCTATGCAAAGGCCGCTTCAGGCCTGGCAACCGCGGTTCCGGGAATCCAAGCTGCCTATGAGCCGCCGTTGAGACCGGAATTGACCATAGACGGCCAGGCTTCTCCGGCGGACGGGGCCGGGGCCGTCGTCAGCAAGCTCAAAAAATTGCAATATATTAAAGAATCCTAACGCAATCCCTCAGTTACGGGAATAAATCAGCAGGGGGTAGCAGCCCTTGAGCGATAGACGCGCTTTTAAGTGCCCCGCAGATCATGGTAAAACCACTTATCCCAAAGCAGGCACGTGCGAAGCGTAAGTGCTGCGGGGACAAGCGTATATACTTGTGCAACCATTGACCAATGTGCTCGCTTGCGCGGCAGAGTGAAAGGGTTGCTGCCCCCGTAACTGAGGGATTACATCAAAGCGTGCCCGCAATCAACAAAACAGCGCGTGCGAAGCGACAACGCTGCGGGTATAAGCACCGGCAGCGTTACAGGGAAAAGCGTACTGGCAGGCCTTGCGCCGGAGCGATGTGACTGACCTGGGTGACCACAAAGAAACACTATAAACAGTTTTTTTCTCCCTATTTAGTAAACTCATTTGACTGCCCGCCGCCCATCCGATAATATGTCGTGATTATGGGCAAAAAGATCACCTACGAACGCTGGATAAACCTCTATCTTCCGGACAACTGGAATGAGCGGGAAGAAATGGGTTATGTGGTTTTAGAAAAAGAGGGCTGGCCCGGCATGATACAGCTTTCATTTATCGAAAGGGAGAATACCGACACTCCCTCTCATGACGCCGCTCTTGCTCTCCTCGAGGATGTTCTTGAGGACCGTGATGTCCCTTTTCCGCGCGAAGCGATAAAAGTTGAGAAACGGGGAGAGACGAGCATAGCAACCGTTGACTATACGTATAATGAAAAGGAAGAGCCGACACACTGGCGTATCTGGTTTCTTGTGGATAAGACCCGCGCGCTTATGGCGGCCTACATCAGCAACCCCGAACACGACGTCCCGCACCTCGAAGAGGCCGCGAGCATCGTAGCGGATATCGAGTTCCTCTCGTCTGTGAATAATGATGACGATAACGGGTCCCTGTCGAATATGGATGATGACGCCACGATCGAGTCAATAGCGAACACGGACGATTAGCCCTTCTTATACATATTCCCTCAGTACTTTGCTCCTGGCGGGATGACGGAGCTTTTTGAGGGCCTTGATCTCTATCTGTCTGATCCGTTCTCTCGTAAGGTTAAAAAATTTCCCCACCTCTTCGAGCGTATGCTCACTGCCCTCCCCGATGCCGAACCGCATCCGGATTATCTTTTCCTCTCGCGGCGTAAGCGAAGACAGCACCTCTTCGATCCGATGCGAGGCCTCGCTGTTCTCGAGCAGCTTGAACGGCGAAATGGATTTTTCGTCAATAATAACGTCTTTCAGCTCCTTCTCTTCGGAGAGGATCGGCGTCTCGAGGGAAACGGGCTCCTGGATCGCCCGCAGGATCTCGGTCACCCGCACCACGGACAGCCCCATGAGGTTCGCCACCTCTTCGGGCGCGGGCTCCCTTCCCCGTTCGCGCATGAACTTCGCGTAGATACGGCTGATCCGCGTACTCTCCTCAATGAGGTGGACCGGCAGCCGGATGGTCCTTGCCTGGTCGAGGATGGCGCGGGTGATCCTCTGCCTGATCCACCAGGTGGAATACGTGCTGAACTTTGTTCCCTTGCCCGATTCATACCGGTCCGCGGCCTTCATGAGTCCGATATTGCCTTCCTGGATAAGGTCGAGCAGCGTCAGCCCCCGGTTCACATACTTCTTGGCGATGGAAACCACCAATCTGAGGTTTGCTTTGATCAACTCGTCCTTGGCGATCTTGATATTCGCCTCTTCCTTCTCGATCCGCCTGACGATATCCGCCATCGTTTCATCGTCGAGCCCGAGCTTGATCCTGTCCGCATCGATACCGCGCTCGGCCTGCTTTCCGACAAAGAGAAGCTTTTTGATCATCTTTTCAAGTTCGCGGTATGAAAGGCTTATCTCGCGAAGCGTGGCTGCCGCCCTTTCCCCATCGCCTCTCGCCACCTGCCGTTTGAGCCTGTTGTAAAGCCGCATAAAGTCGGCCTCGTATGAATCACTCCACTCTCCCGGATACCGCAGAACATCCACCGCTTTCACGAGGCCCTGCCTTATGCTGAGACCGAGGCTTAATATTCTCGGGATGGCAAGGGGGGAACTCAGAACGATCTCCCTGAGGACCGCCTTCCCTGCTTCAAGCATGCGGACATATTCCTGCTCTTCTTCGATCTTGAACATGGGGAATCTGCCCACAGATCTGAGGTAGGTATCCACGAGATCGGCCGCGGCAACCTCCTCAGCCGCCTCGGCCACGGCTGCCGGAGTAGGTTCTTCTTCCTCTTCCTCGAAGACCTCTTCCTCCAGATCTTCGACTATCTCTTCCGGCATGCCTTCCGGATACGCTGTTTTTTCTTCTGATATCACAACCTTGCTCATACTCTTGTTCCCTTTCTGATTCAATTATATCAAAAACAGGACCCTGGTCAAACACTAATTTTAATTTTATGTTCCGGCTCGTTTTTTTTCGCGGACATCATGTCCCTGTTCCAAAAACATGACGAGGACGGATGCCCTCTGATATTTGTCCCTCTTCGGATGCTTTCTGTGGTATACTAACATTCGTTATGGACATGTTGATCGCCCTTTTTCCCGTCTCAGGCGTAAAAACCTGGATATTCATACCGCCTCTTGTCGCACTGATCGTCTCCGCCTTCACTTCCATGGCCGGCGTGTCCGGCGCTTTCATCCTTCTGCCGTTCCAGATGAGCGTCCTCGGCTTCACCAGCCCTGCCGTCAGTTCCACGAATTTTGTGTATAACATCGTGGCCATCCCGAGCGGCGTCTACCGCTACTTCAAGGAAGGGCGCATGGCATGGCCGCTGACATGGATCGTTATCCTGGGGACCTTGCCGGGCGTGTTCATCGGCTATTACGTGAGAATTTCTTACCTCCCCGACCCGCGGGCATTCAAGCTCTTCGTGGGATGCGTGCTTCTCTATATCGGCGGCAGGCTCCTCTACGAGCTGTCGAGCCGCGGAGGCGCGGGCAAGGCCGGACAGAACGAGCTTGATAAAAAATTTACGGAACGGGCCAGACTTGCCAAAAGCCGGCAGCATTCAAAAACAGCGGCAGGCCTGCCGCCCGAGGCGGTGGTCAAGACCCTGAGCTTCACGCTTTCGAGGATCGAATACGAATTCTGGGGCGAGCGGTTCAGCTTCAGTGTGCCGGCCATGTTCGCTCTTGCCTTTGTCGTGGGCGTGATCGGCGGCATCTACGGCATCGGAGGCGGGGCGATCATCGCGCCGTTCTGCGTGGCCGTGTTCCATCTGCCGGTCTACACGGTCGCGGGAGCGGCGCTCCTCGGCACGTTCCTTACCTCGATTGTCGGGGTGGTCTTTTACAGCGTTCTGCCGGCGGCGAACGGGATGTCCACGTCGCCTGACTGGGCGTTGGGGTTTCTTTTCGGCATCGGCGGGTTCGCCGGCATGTACATCGGCGCCCGCCTCCAGAAATTCGTCCCTCAGAAATTCATCAAGCTCATGCTCGGTATCATGATCGTCTCTCTCGCGCTCAAGTATATCACGCAGTATTTTGTTAAATAGAATTTACCGTATCATTCCGACTGCACGCCTCACTGAACCGCGCTGCCTATCCTTTCCCAGCGCATATGACCATGTTCCCGGTCCCAGGACCAGCAAATGGCACGCACTTTTCCTATCACTTTATTTTTCTCTACAAGTCCAAAAACACGGCTATCCTGACTATTATCTCTGTTATCACCCATTACAAAGAATGAATTCGGCGTCACGGTAACGGGCCCAAAATTACTTCTTGGACCTTCCATCGTATATTCAACATAATTTTCGCTGACAGGATCGCTGTTGATAAAAAGCTGTTTGTCACGAAGTTCAACCACATCACCGGCGACACCTACTACCCTCTTTACAAAGACTCTGCCTTTGTCTTTTGGATATTGAAAAACGATAATGTCTCCGCGTTCGGGATTTTTTGAAGCCTGAGTAAACTTATCAACGAGAAGGCGGTCCCCCGGCAGGAATGTCGGCGTCATGCTCGCGCTCGGCAATCTATATGCCTCAACCAGGAACTCCTTCCAGGCATATGACAATGAAGGACCCAGCGCAAGGCCGGCAAAGACTATGATAAGCACGTAGACATATGCTTTATTATAAAACCTCAGTTGATAATTGCGCCCTGACCGGTGAGCAGTAAACGCTGCATCAAGTATGATAAAGACATGCACGGCGAAGATAGCGGGAAAAACACCAAGATACAATATAAATGAAGGAGCCATAACCATGATGACAAATAAAGCAATTACGATTCCCTGAGCCAAAAAATAAAACAGCGTCCCTTTCTTTGCCTGGCCGTTATAAATCTGTCCGAGCCCCGGAATGAACAAGCTGAAGAGCCCGGCCGCCCACCATTTTCGTGGTTTTATTGCAGTGCCGGAAACAGAAGCGGATTCTTGCGGTATGTTCGATGACATAATTACTTCAATCCCCTGCTCCCGGGCTTCACCGGAACGCCGCCGCTCTTGCACAATGGGCACGTCTCCGGTGTATAGGTGGGAACATCGAGGGTCACGAGAGAATGGTACGGAACGCCGAGCTCGGCCTTCCCGCCGGAACGGTCCACGAGCGAGCCCGCGGCCACAGCCACGCCGCCCGCGTTCTTCACGACCTCTATGGTTTCTTTTGTTGATTTTCCCGTCGTGATGACGTCTTCCACCACAAGCACCCGCTCACCGGGCTTGATCGTGAACCCCCGGCGGAGCGTCAGTTTTCCCTCCACCCGCTCGGCGAAAAGCGCGCGCACCCCAAGCGCACGCGCCGTTTCATGCGAAACAAAAACACCGCCCAGTGCGGGAGCGATCACCGCGTCTATCTTTGTCTTCTTGAAGTTCTCCGCCAGGGCCGCACAGACCCTGGTAGCGATGTCCGGCTGCTGAAGAACGAGGGCGCTCTGAAGATATTGACTGCTGTGCAGACCGGAAGAAAGCAGAAAGTGGCCGGTGAGCAGGGCCCCGGTCTTTTTGTAGATGTCCAATACCTCGTCTGATGTCATGAAACCATTCTACTCCTTTAAGGATACTTTACTTCTGCTCATCTTGCATCTTGAGTCAGTTTATTGAGTCAAAAACAAACCCAATTATCACACAAAGCCACAGAGTTCAAAGAAAAGCTTGAATCTTGAATCTTGCATTTCTTCGTGTCTTCGCCTGCACCCAGCGTTTACGAGTGCGGCGGCGCGAGTGCAGGGCGTGCCTTCGTGTGAGACTGGTTTAAGGTCTTGATTCCAATTCATCGGTCTGAGGCATTGCCTCGTCAATATTTACGTTTTCGTAGCTGATCTTACTTTGCGGCAGCTGATTCCATTTCTTCCACTATTCTCTTCACTGCCGCCCGCCGGTCATTCGCCGTGAGGATCGGCCGGCCGATCACGATATAGTCCGCCCCGGCCGCGACGGCCTCGGACGGGGTCATGGTCCTCTTCTGATCATCCATCCCCGCCCACGCAGGCCGTACACCGGGCGTAAGGATCACAAAATCTCCGCGGATCGCCCTCCGCAGCATCTTTATCTCCTGGGGCGACGCGACCACACCGTGCATTCCCGCACGCTGTGCCAGACGTGCCAGGTGGCACACCTCCCGTTGGAGCGACCGCGTGATCTTCAGTTCCCGTCGAAGGTTCTTTTCATCCATGCTCGTGAGGACCGTCACCGCAAGCATGCGGGGCACGGGCAAGCGGTGTTTTTCCGCGGCCTCCCGCGCCGATGCGACCGCCGCCTTCATCATCTCAAGCCCGCCGAGGGCATGCAGGTCAACAATGCTCGCGCGGAGTTTCACCGCCTCGGCCACAGCCTTGGCAACGGTATTGGGAATATCGTGGTACTTGAGGTCAAGAAAGACCCTCCCTTCCGCGCCGGTGATCCTGCGTACGATGTCCGGGCCGCACGCCGTAAAGAGCTGGTGGCCGACCTTGAACATGCCCACGGAATCCTTCAGCTCTGCTACAAGCCCGAGCGCCTCGCTCTCACTGTCAACGTCCAGGGCAAGGATGAGGCGGTCTTTTGGGGTCACGGTAGTGGTCATGAAGTGTGATAACCATCAAGTATCCAGGAACGAGGGCCGGAAGTCAGAAAAACCTTGAACGTTATTTTTCTTCTGACTTCTGTCTCCTGCCTAATATATCCTGAGAGAACTGAGAAGTCTTTCCTTGAAAATCTCGGCCAGTGTCTGAATGCTCGGCACCGTCAAGAACTCATTCGCATTGTTTGAGAACAATACCCACGACTCGGCGGGAAAGTCCTGGGTTTCCTGCGACATTTCAATATGCAGAGAGACCTTCGGCAGCGCCCTCACGGTGATCGCCATATCGCTTCCAATGATGCTCTGCGCCGGCCGGGCGTCAAAAAGAGGCAGGAGGGATTTCGCGCGGGTTATGATCTCCGCCACATACTGGGTGATGGGAAGCTCCACCTTTTTCCGAAAATTCGAAGACGGCTCGCCACTGAAGTCTCCCAGTGAGCGCCACGGTATTTCCTTCAAGAGCGTGCCGGCTGAGAACAGGTAGTCGAGAATTACGGACACGTGGCTATCGGGTGCGTTCTGCCCGTGGAGAAGGATCCCGCTGCGCTTGACCACATAGTCCTGGCCGAGCATACCGAGAAGCAAGGCATCTTCCTCTTCGCTGTAGAGGGCGCTGATACGTTGGGCGATTTCTGGAAAAGATGCATGTTCCAGGTCTTTCACGGCGGTCTCCATTTCGGTTCGTTTCGGGTGTGATTATACTCATAATGGCCATAAAGAACAACAGAAAAAATGGTGCGGCATGATCAAAAGAGGACAGCGACAGGAAGACAGGGGGAAAAGAAAGCGGCGCGAAATCGCATTATGCCTCTTGCTTGATCCGCTGGATAATCTCCACGATCAACTCTTCGATATTGATCTGAAGCTGGATAATGTCCGGCGGCAGGTTTTCTTCAAAACGGTATTGCGCGCTTTCCTCAAGAAAAAGGCTGTAAATAATTTCTTTTACCTGCGTCTTTAATCCGGCAAACAGTTCCTTGGGAGAGACAAACCCTTTTTCCACCAAGAGCGCGCCCAGTTTCTTGAATCCGCCCGCCTTTTTGTGCAGGAGGAGCGTCGTCTCCAGGTTTTCCCGGGAAAGTTTGCCGTCCCTGATCAGTATCTCGCCCAGACGGTCCTGGGCATCCGTTGATGAGGCGTAGATGATCTGGCCGTCCTTCAGGTGCACGGACTTCTCTGTATCGGCGGTACGGACGGTCAGCGTGCCCGTGGCCATTTTCGTCCCCAATTCTTCCAGAACCTCTGACAGGGGAGTATCTTTAATGTTTCCTGAAAGCGGTATAGACATAACCATGCCGGTTAAAAAAACGATCGTATTGTTACCGTCCCGGGATCTTTTCCGCTTCATCGGATCGAAGGGGCAAAAAATACCCGGTCCTGTTCCGCTATATTAATACTCGAACTTGATCCCCACGCCGCCAAGGGTGGTGTTCCCTGTTTTCAGCTCCATGGTGATCATAAATTTTTGGCTGATCTTCCATTCAAATCCGCCGAAAACATAAAAATTCGTATCTCTATCGTTCGTGTACGAGCCGTACTCGGCGGCGAGCTCAAGCCCTCCGTACGGCGTGAATTTATATCCTCTTTCGGTAAGCGGGAAGCCTCTGCTGAAAATGGTCGAGAATGACAGCTCGCTGGCATTGCTGCTTCTTACCCAGGTAGTATCAAACCCCACGTCCACCGCCATGTCAAGGGGAACGCCTTCGGTCTCTTTGATGAGCTGGTACTTGAGGTCCGCGCCGACGAGTCCGCCAACTTTATCATCCGCGCCGAACTCTGCGGTCGTGACGCCGAACTTGACGCCGATCTCAAACAATGCGCCCATGCCGTAGCGAAACGCCGGGTAGTAGCTCTTGTGATCATCACCCAGGGTAAAATGTATTCCGGTCTGGGTCATGCCGGGATCTATGCTTTCTGCCGTCGTAAACTCGTTCTGAGTGAATGTTTTGGGATCTGCCCCGGCCTGCCCTGCGTACAGAAGCAACCCGATCGCCGAGAAAATCACGATGTATCTCTTCATTCTGCTGGCCTCCGATCTTTGCGAGCTGGCTTTTTGTTACTTTTTGTGAACGAACTATATCATCAAACAGGTGCATTGACAAGAAAAAAGATGGTGAAGGGATTACCCGCGTAAAATGAACGCAAAAAGGGGACCGTATTGCCGTGCACCTCGCCGACACAGGAGACACTGCCTCATGCATCCTGCATTATCCGTCTTTGTTCAGCTCTATGTTCCAGTACAGGTAGTCCCGCCAGCTCAACGGCGCGTTCCTGATCCCGATGGAAAGCGTGACCACGGGCATCCACCGCGGCTTGAGCGGCGTTCTGATCAACCTCATGCGCGCTTCACGCGGGGTCCTGCCGCCTTTCTTGTTATTGCACGTCAGACAGGCGGTAACGATGTTCTCCCACGTGGTATCACCGCCCTGAACGATCGGCGTCACATGATCGAAGGTAAGTTCCTCGGCAGGATATTTACTTCCGCAGTATTGGCAGGTATACTTGTCCCGCAGATAGATATTGGCCCTCGAGAACCTGACTTCCTGATTAGCGCGTTTGACCTTGACGAGTTTGAGCAGGCGCAGGATGGAGGGAAGTTTGAACGAAATAGTGACGCCACGGATTTCCCGGTCGTAGAAGTCGATCACCTCGACTTTGCCCTGCGTGAGCAGGGTGATCGCCCGCTGCCAGGAAATGATCTTTAACGGCTCAAATGTGGCGTTCAGGAGAAGGGTTCGTTCCATCACACTCTTTTTCCCGAATGTTGCTGGACCACGGCATTACCCGGGAGACCCTTCACCCGCGGCCGCTGAAAACAGTCGGGATTTCACACAGTTAATGTAATAATGTAATAAAATACATAAAACTTTAGAATTTGTCAATAGATTTTAAAAAACGTATAATAGTAACTATGTCCCATACCATTAACGAAAGAATCGAACAGGTATCATCGGCAAAAGAAGACGAGGTAGCCCTCTTCGTCCACGACCCGTCGCCACGGGTTGTAAAAGCGCTTCTTGCGAACAGGCGCATCGGCGAACAGGAGGTTTTGATCATCGCGAACAGGAAGAACCTTCCCGGAGACGTTCTTGAGACGATCGCAAAAGACAAACGGTGGGCCGAAAGCTACCCGATCCGGCTGGCCCTGGCCAAAAACCCGAAGACCCCGCTGTTCGTCGCGCTCTCGATCTCGCGCTACCTTCGTCTGTTCGATCTCGCAGAAATAGGCCGCAGTCACTTCCTGCCGCTCACCTTCCGGCATAAGATCGAGAACATCATCATGGAAAAAATACCGACCATGCCGCTCGGCATCAAAAGAACGCTCGCAAAAATATCCTCCGGTAATGTATTGCTCACCCTGGTGCAGGACCGGGACACCGGCGTCGTGAAGGCCTGTCTCAACAACCCCCACCTCGTTGAGTCCCACCTCTTCAAGGTTGTCACCCGGCATGATCCGGTCCCCGGGACCATCAGAACGATCTCCGAGCACGAGAAGTGGTCGAGTCGTTATACGATCAGGTTGGCCTTGCTGAGAAACACCCACGCCCCGCTCGCGAGATGTGTTCGATTCCTTGAGGATATAAAAACCATTGATCTGAAGGACCTGTACGCGGACCCGTCGGTCCCGACAGGGATAAAGCCTTACATCCATAACGAACTCATGGAACGGGGAGCGGACGTGGAGAAGGAAGAAGAGGAGCGTATTTACGAAATCGGAGGACAGGATGCCGATGAACAGGATGCCGAGCCGGAGGCCCGGGGCGATGAAAGCGCGCAAAAAGAGACCGAATGATCAATTTTCATTTCCGGCAAAATATGTTATTTATTTTTCAATCAACGTGCCGCTATGTAAGGTCTGTTCTCCTGACTCCTGACTCCTGACTCCTGACTCCTGACTTCTGACTTCTCACTTCTGACTTCTGACTTCTCACTTCTCACTCCTTCCTCCTCACCCCTTACCCCTCTCCCCTCTCCCCTCCCGCTCCTTTAAGCACTTCCCGTATCTGCTTGTGTATAATGCCGTTACTCGCGAGAATCTCCTTATCATAGACGCTGAACCGTACACCGGAAAAATCCGAGACCATGCCTCCCGCCTCGTGCACGATGAGACTGCCCGCGGCCACATCCCAGGGCTGAAGTTTCAGCTCCCAGTAGCCGTCCAGCCTCCCGGCCGCCACCGAGCACAGGTCGAGCGAAGCCGAACCGCTGCGCCTGACTTCCTGCGACGCCATGAGAAGGGCGTTAAAATAATTCAAATTGTTCATCTTGCTGACAACGCGGTCATAGGGGAACCCGGTTGCAAGGAGGCTGCGGATGAGCGTGTCGGCATGCGAAACGTGGATCGGCTTGTCGTTCAAGTATGCTCCCCCTCCTTTTACAGCGGAGAACAATTCATCCCTCATGGGGTCATAGACCACGCCGAGAGTAATTTCGCCCGATCGTTCAAGGCCGATTGATACGGCAAAATTCGGATACCCATGTGCATAGTTCGTGGTGCCGTCGAGAGGATCGATGATCCAGACAAAACCGGAACCGTTCTTTATTCTCGCCTCTTCCTCCGCCATTATCCCGTGTCCGGGAAAGGCGGCAAGCAGGGTCTCGACCGCCGCACGCTCCGAGCGCCTGTCCATCTCCGTGACCAGATTGATCTCTCCTTTATAGGAAATTTCGCGCGTACCGTTCAGGTTCTCTCGCAACAGCCTGCCCGCCCTGAGCGCCGCTTCCCTGGCTACGTTCAAAAACTCCTGCATGGGTCCTCCTGAAATCCACCTAAGCCCGTCGCACCATATGCGGTGCATGCCCGGAACACCGGCATTCTACCACACCTGAACAAAAACAAAAAGGGTAAGGCCTGTTTGCCCTACCCTTCATCATCACTGTCGCTCATGTCAAATAAAAAGCCGAAAGAGCTACTGCACTATCCTCTCCATTTCCACGCCGAGGTAATCAGCCAGAAGCTTCACGGTCCGTGGTTTCAGTGTTACACCTTTCAACGTCCGTGATACGGTAACCTTATGAATTCCCAACTCATGGGCTATCTCTGTGTAGCTCAAGCCCTTCTCTAAACGCTTTTTTTCAAGTATTTCAATACGATACATGGCTTTACCCTCTCCCGTAGTTAAATCCATGTTCCCAGCATCTCTTAGATATAATTCAAATACACCTTGAAGTTATGAATATAAATATAGCACATAAATTTACAATTATAGAAAAATTTTTTAAAATTATTTTGCAACATTTTGTTGACATCGTGCAGAAAAAAGGGTATAAAACGTTCATCATGTCTCTCGCAAAAAAGCTCAAGAAATTGCGAAATAAAAATAAAATGTCCATGAGCCAGGTCGCGCGGCTTTCCGAACTTTCTACGGACCAGCGCGGCAGGATCACCCAGGGATATATTTCGCGTCTGGAATCGGGCAAAGAGACAAACCCAAGTCTCCAAAAACTCCTGACGCTCTGCAGCATCTACAACATCGAGCCGAACGAATTCTTCAGAGACGGCGTCAGGAAGCAGGGGCCCAAACATCCCTTCACGACAAAAACAGCCCGCACAACGACCCAGCAGACAGAAACAGGGATCCGCAGAGTAGCAGAAGCCCTGGCCAAATCGCCCAAACATCTCACCCCGGTCTTGAATCTGCTGCAGAGCAGCGCGGGAAATAAAATACTCAGCCTCTTCAACTCTACACCGGAAAAACTTCGGGAAAGATTTCTCGACCAACTGCTCGCATGCATGTCGCAGCGCGCAGGGCACTAACAGGTCGCTGAAAAAGTCTTTTTGCCGTCTTTGGAGCAAAGCGAAGCAATCTCGGTCTTAAAGAAACCAATAACTTCGAGATTGCCACGTCGCGAAAAACGCTCCTCGCAATGACATTTTGAGAGTTTTTCAGCAGCCTGCTAAAGCTCAGGCCTGGAAACAAAATCCAGCATCCAAAACAATCTGCCTCTTCGATTATAATAATGGTAATATCCGGGCCGGCGCGCGATCTCAGCGTCACCGCGCGATCCAGCTATGCGCGGCATGGCAGCCGGTGCAGCGCCTGCCTGTCCGGTGTACTTCAGACCGCGCAAGCACCTCGCTGGTATGACAGCGAAGACAGTCCCTGTTGGTGGGCTTTTCTACACAATTATGCGGCTTGTGGCACTCGTAGCAGTTAAGCCTTGACATCGGAACATTGCTGGCAAAATTCAGTTTTTTCGATTTTCTGTGGCACGGAATGCAGATCTCACGGCTCGGCATGGGATCCCCCTGTTTCTTCGGCGAAAAGGGATGGCATAGAAGGCATGATGTTTTCCCCTTCCCGACGCCGTGTATTTCCTTTCCTTCATGACAGCGGCTGCATGCCTGCGAGTCGGGCTTGAATGAGTGCACCGTGCGGCTATGGCAATCCCTGCATAACAGTTTCTCCCCAAGGATATGCCCGGCGTGCCCCGTTGATCTATTAACGCTGATAAACCCCTGCGCCGCGCTGTCCCAGTGACACTTCGTACACGTTTTCCACGGCGTCACCGCTCCATGGGGCTCGGGCATTTTTTTGCCCGTCGTGAACACAAACTTGACAAGAAGCCTGTTCTGGTCGAGCAGGCCAAGCTGGTGGCATTCCTGGCACACGATGATATTATGGCCGCTCAGCTTCCATGCGGTATAGGCTTCCCCCATGGTGTGGCAACTGCTGCAGAATTCCGGGCTTTTTTGAATGTAGTTATAGTACCGAACGGCGACTACAATGCCGAGAGCGGAGATGACAAGCAGCAATGAAACGATAACGATCTTTTCCTTGGGGCTGAGGCCCCGATCAAGATGGTCGAATATTTTGATGAGAAATTTGTACATGAGCCGATACTTTCAGGAGCCGGGAGCCGGTAGTCAGAATTCAGAAGAGTAAACTCTGATCGAGCTTTTCTCCTGACTCCTGACTTCTGGCTCCTGACTACTTGATTAATAGCTCCGCGATCTGCACTGCGTTCAGCGCCGCGCCCTTGCGCAGATTGTCCGAAACGATCCACATGTTTATCCCGTTCGGGATCGACTCGTCCTCCCTGATCCTGCCGACATACGTCTCATCCTTGCCCGCAACATCGATGGCCACAGGATAGATGTTCTTCTTTGGGTCATCGTACACAATAACGCCAGGGGCCGCTGAAAGAAGAGCCCTGACCTCGTTTGCCGAAATCCTCTTCTCCGTCTCGATATTCACGGACTCCGAATGGCACCGGAATACCGGCACACGGACGGTCGTGGCAGTTATCCGGATGGAATCGTCTTCCATGATCTTTTTCGTCTCGTTCACCATCTTCATCTCTTCCTTGGTATATCCGTTGTCAAGAAAAGCATCGATATGCGGGAGGCAGTTGAAAGCGATCTGGTGCGGATAGACCTTTGTTTCTATCTCTTTAAAATTCAGGAGCGCCACGGTCTGTCCCGCGAGTTCGTCTATGGCCTTTTTCCCCGTGCCGGATACGGACTGGAACGTGGTGACCACAATACGTTTGATCTTTGCCGCGTCGTGGATCGGCTTCAAGGCCACGACCATGCCGATGGTGGAGCAGTTCGGATT
>DATDRO010000339.1:0-14494 GCA_035291685.1 Nitrospirota bacterium
GCGCGGCGATATCGATTCCACAATGGCGAATCCTCCGGTAACCACAGATATCCATCTCAGCTCCGCGGGCACCGCAAAACTGACCTGCACCTCCTGCCATGCCGGCACGGGCCATCAGATCCCCGGCCGCGGCAATGACATGCGGGGCGAGGACATCGGCGCCGTAATGAAAAAATGCGTTGATTGCCATACTGCGATGGCCGGCACAAGCGGCCACGGGACATCCACAACGAATCGTGCAGCCGCCGACAGGCATATCGCCCACGTTGACTGCACCGCCTGTCACATCGATTCTTACGGCAAAGGCATACCAACGGAAATGAGCCGCGACTGGACCAAACCGATGTGGAGCGCTGGCGGATGTGAAGGCCAGGGTGCCTGGGTTGGCACCCCGGTGAAAGCATCCAATGTTGTTCCAGAATTCCGGTTCTGGAACAAGACCAGCTGGGTCTACGACCGGAATGGCAGGGCGGGATTGACTACCGATCTTATCGACGGCGGACTGGCGATGTCGTATCCGCTTGGCGGCATCAATGACGGCAAACTCTATCCGTTCAAGGTGCATACGTCCAATAACCCGATCGATGACAGCTCGGGCAAGACCAACTTCGATGTCTTGTCGATGTTCATGGACGGTTGCTTTGACAAGGCAGCTATCCAAGGCTTGGCATTTATCAAAGAGTCCGGCGCCTACACCTGGAAAACGAACAAGGCTTTCCAGTTAATCACCCATGGTGTGGCTCCGAAAACAACCGCTAATAACTGCGCAAAATGCCATGGGACCATTGATACGAGCACGGTCTCTAAGCTGGACAAGCTCGGCTACAAAACACCGAAGCCGACGTCAGACCTGTGTAACGATTGTCATAGCCTTAAAACGAATACCAATCACTTCACGCTTCATGACTATCATGTCAGAAGTAAAAAAATTAACTGCTCCAGCTGCCATAGCTTCTCGCGCTAAGGCGAGTTGAACTTGGTGAAACAATTATAGCCCGCTGAGGGCATGGAGTTGAAAAAACTCATTATTTATTTATCCTCGAGCGGGTGGGATGCATTCCCACCCGCTTTTTTGTATGCGCCCGGCGGAGTGGAGGATTCCTTGCCTCGATTTTTGTGCAATTCTAATCAGGTTTTAGTATAATAGCCGGGTTCATTCAGTTGAATATCGAGATCTTCAGCCGGAATTAGTGTTCTCTTCAAATGGAAGCAAATTCGCATGGGAAGAAGGAGTTCATGAAATTGAACAAAATTATTTTGCTGACCTCCATGCTCGTCGTTTCTTTGTTAATCATGCACTCGCGCTCGTTGAATGCGGACACGGAACAGGACCCGGATATCGACATCCGCTTGAAGTTTGCAATCGTTCAGGGCGATACAGAGAGCGTAATAAAATTTCTGGAGGAAGGGGCGAATGCCAACGCAGTATATGACGATGGAACTACCCCCCTTGGGGAAGCTATCAATAGATCCCGGGCAACAATCGATATTGTAAAAGTGCTCATCCAATACGGGGCAGATCCCAAGGTAAAGGCGAACGGCATTTCACCGCTCTCCCTGGCGCAACAAAAGAACAATGAGGAACTAATACGGATCTTGTATCAGTATGCCGAGAGCGATGTCGAATTGTACGAACTTGCCATATTTTATTGGAACCAAGAAAAAGACAGTTCGGCTTTAGAATATGCCGACGAAGCATTGAAATTGAATCCATTTAATGTCAAAGCCTGGGCGCTCAAAGGCTCGATCTTCTTGTCCCAAAATTATTATAACATCAAGTATGCCGAAATGGCGTATCATAAAGCGTTCGAAGCGTCCTTGATAAATCTAAAGTCGAATAAATCCGAAGATGATTATAAATCCGCGGTCTGGTATGCGCTGATGTCTTCAGATTTTAGCGAAGCGTTGAAAGTGGCGAAAGAAGGACTCTCATTATTTCCTGAAGACGGCAATTTGGAGCTGAGCGGCGGGCACGCGCTGTTGCTCCTCGGCCGAAAAATGGAAGCGATCGATTTATATAAAAAGGCCTATGCCGGTTTACAGCGAAGCGAAAAATACAGGGACCGGGCCATGCAAGTGACGACTGATGATTTTGCAAACCTGATACGGCGGTACCCCGATAAAGCGTCAGAACTGAAGTGGGCTGAAGAAAAGATACAGGAACCGTTTGATTTTAATTTTCATGAGATACCGTTCGGCGCGGGAAAAGATTCGGTTTTCAGCATGCTGAAAGGAGCAGTAGTCAAGGATGAACAAAAACCGGTTCTGGGGCGCCTTGATCCCCTATTGATGAAGCAATTAAGAACGGGCCTTTATCCCGCGGTCCAGGACACGCAGCTGAATCCAGACGTTGCCGAGAAATATTCCATCACCTACGAAAAATGGGGCGCTCTTCAGAGTATAGACCTTTTTTTTACAGGAAAAGGGGGACAACGGACTTTATTTCTGGTAAGTAAATTGTATAAAGAGAGCGGCAGAATCGATGATATTTTCACTCGTTTCCAGGAGACAATATCAAAGGAAATACGAATTCAGCCTGCTGTTCATGCAACTCAGATCGTCTCACAGTCCGGGCCAACGCCGGTAAAAATAGCGTTCTGGAAGTCGAACAATACTACGATCTTCCTCGACGTTCTTAACGTTTCTTCATCTTCGTCTCAATTAAGAATAATGTATATTTCAAAAAAGGGTTGGGCAAAATACGTTGATTCTGCTGATCGAGCGAAGCCTCGATAAAGTACATGACAGTGGAACGTTAGTTAATGACTTTGCAGTAGTTTTGCCATGACCAAGACCAGTCTCATTCTTTCAACCGAGAGGAAAGAAGGCCTCTGCTATCCTTGTACTCCAGCATGTGTCACTGAATTTGGTGACACCTGCCCGTATCCTCATATGAACAATTAGTTAGGCAACTGATCTGTTTTATAAAGGGCAGCCCCTTTATTGTTGCGTATGCGTATGCTTCAGACTCACAGTATTTGGTTTTATTTATTTCTGAATTCTATAAATATGCGATTACTATTCATTCTCAAATTATATTTTTGTATGAGCAGTTTTGCTCACTGCTGAGCGTTTTTGCTCAGCAAAAACCTCGCCATTAAAATGCAACTCTTTGTAATTTTATAAATTGCCACCGGGCATAATAATTGCAAAATAAATCTATCGTAGAAATCATAAAATTTAATATTGTCTGCTCATGACGGCAGATATAATTATAAAAATTAGAAGGTCACGAAGCCTTCTTGACAGTTGCAGGGAACTGCGCCTGACAGGAAGGTTTTTTTGTTGCGCGCATGTGGACGGGCTTCTTTAGGACATGCTTAAAAAGGCAGAATGAAATCGCCAAATTAAAGAAAGGAGGAATAAAGGACAGAAGTTTTTTGGTTTTCTGGAGCATAAAATCTGTATGTTTTAGAAAGGAGAAGAACATGAGAAAGGTTTTAACAGTACTGTGCATCACGGCTTTAGTCTTAATATTGGGCATTTCTCTGAGTTTTGCAGCTAAACCAATAACGTATTATACCTTGACCGTTGCTTCTACCAACCCAAGCAGCGGGGTAGCCATTACCGTGAGCCCTCTCGACAAAAACGGGGCCGGCAACGGCACGACCCAGTTTACGAGATCATATGCCAAAGGCACGGTTGTGACGCTTACCGCGCCGGCAACATCAAGCGGCGGCAGTTTCGCAAAGTGGCAGAACGGAACAGCCGATTACGCTACCACCGTGACCACTTCCGTCACCATGAGCGCCAATACAACTATGACAGCAGTGTATGGATGTTATGGGCATGACTGCATCAGCGGGACTATTGATACCCCGCGCCAGGCAACAGCCAAGTGTCTGGAGTGTCATAGCACCCAGGGCAGCAAAGCGGTCAATTCTCTTCACGGCATGATGCCCACTCTATCGCCGAAAGTGATCAATGCCACGGGCCTCAGCCAGAAACTTATGGAGATCAATACGTACTGCACTTACCCGAATCCGAACATGGCGGGCGCGGCCTGCCTCACTTGCCATCCTACCCTTGGCAAGTTCGAAAACCTGGCGTCAAGCGACCTCGACTGCCTGATGTGTCACAACGACACTTATAAAAGGAAGTTTACTCCTGAGCCTGATCCGGCAAAGTGGATCAATGTTGTTGACTGGCAGGGAACTGCAAGGACGTATGTTCCCGCGGATAAAGATGCCAATGGCAATTACAATGTCGAGTTTAATTTCACCGCCATGCCCGCCGGCACGACGGGTCTTGCTTTGGTAAAGGGTGCAAAGAAGCCCACCACGACCACCTGTCTGAGCTGTCATGCGAAAGCAGGCGGTAGCGACTGGGCAAAGCGGGGAGACCTCGGACTTAACAGCGCCAGCGCAACATCAGACCAGGATATCCATCTGGCCTCGGTCGCCAACGGCGGCGCAGGCCTGATCTGTACGAGCTGCCATGTACCGCTTGACCACAAGATTGCCGGCCGCGGCATCGATCTGCGTCCGACGGAACCAGGCGTTGCCGTGAAAAAGTGCGTGGAGTGCCATGTCGGCATGGATTCAGGCACCGGACACGCGGCAGCCGGCGCCCCGAGGTCGGAGGGAGACAGGCATGTCAAGCGCGTGGCCTGCCAGTCCTGTCATATTACGGCCTTCGGCAAGGGCGGCTCGACCGAGGTCGCGAGAAACTGGAAGGGCGCAATTGCCTGGAACCAGGCACTTTGCATGGGCCAGGGCGGATGGGCCCCGGAGGAAACCAGGGTCGCGAACGGCATACCGGATCATGTTTTCTTTGACAGCACAAGCTATGTATATAAATTAGGACAGACCCTCAGCCGTGTTGACCCGCTCAGCGGCTATACAACAATGGCCGACGCGGTCGGCGGCGTCAATGATGCGCTCGGCGTGAGCATGTTGACCCCGATCAAGCGCCATACGTCCAATATGGCTGTTATGAACTCCGGCACGAACGCCGGGAAAGTGATCCCGTTTGATGTTGTCTGGCAGTTTATGACCGGATTCGCGGACCAGGCGGCAGAGCGCGGAAAGGCTTTTGCCGGTTATACAGGCACGTATGAATGGAAATACCTCGAGGCTGAACAGGCCCTGAACCACGGCGTAAGCCCTGCCGCGAGGGTGGATTGCGCCAACTGTCACCACGCCCGGAACCAGTTCACCACAGCGGTCCAGACAAAGCTGGACAAGCTTGGTTATGCCCTGAAAGACGCCAACAAAGACGGCGTTGTGAATGCTGCCGACGAGGCGATCATCTGCAGCCAGTGTCATGCGCAGAAGTCATTTAAATCAGACTGGCAGCAGCAGCACGCTCACACGGGAAAAGGCTCCGGAATCGGCTGTACTTTCTGTCATGACATCAAGCGCCCGGAGAGGGGTCTCTGCGAGCCCTGTAATTCTGATGGCACGGAAAATACGGCCTGCATCGGTGAGTTCGTGGACACCAATTATTATAATCATTGTAAGTAATAGATATTAGATGATCAATTCATCTAATATTAACCTGGGGCTGTCCCGATTGCGGGGCAGCCCCGATTTTTTGTGGCATATGGTTCAGACGCAGGTTGCCAAGTTTTCCGCATCTTTGAATTCTGGAGTGAGCGCATTCCCCGCAGCTTGCAGGCTGCAGGGAGCTTCAATAGGTGCGAGTATAATTTCTCAGATTTTATCAAGTGGCCCTTCCCTTTTATTATCAGCCCATTCATGGTTCTATCAGGTTCTTTAAGACCACCGGCGCATTGGAAGTATACGCTTGCTATCGTTATCTGGTGAATTCACCGCGTTTATGTGGTGATTTCACCGGGGGAAAAGGGCTTGTTCGATACTTTTTTTTTGCTTCACAATAACTATCGAAAAACAATAGTAAAATCAACGATAGATAGCACTGGCATGAGATTTGCTATTAATACGTTATCATTTCCTCATCAATCATGTGGTTCAATACGGGAATCAGGATATCAAGCCATGAAAAATGCTGATCGTTGACGAAGAATTATTGATTTTTTCGCACTGTCAACGGCGCTTCGGTATGCGCAGACTGAAGTACAGGAGTTAGGACCGATAAGGATGCTCTCGGAGAAATCATGTGCGATCGTAAGCAAGAAAGGAGGGTTGCAAAGGTTTCGAAAAGTCTTGGGGGGTGTATCGCTAAACAGTAAGATACCAATTTTAGGGAGGAAGTATGAATAAGTCAAGAGCATTGTTAGGTGTTCTGGCAGTATGTACAGTTGTTGTTTCACTTCTTGTCGCCTTTGATGAAGCGTTCGCGGGAAAGCCCGTGCCGCCGTCGACCAACCTGATCGTCGGCCGGCCTGCAAAGGGCATGTACTGTGCTGATCCGGCAGGCTGGATCAACCAGGGCTACAAAATCTATGTGTGGGGCAATGCAACGCCTGTAAAGGCCCAGGCTTTTGATGCAGAAGGGTATCTGCTTACTCCGGCAACGGGCATTACCTTTACGATTCCGGGTACGGGCCAGACCGGGGCAATGACCGTCGGCGATGCAACGAACAAAGTGTATACCGCTTCGCCCAATACCCTCAGGGCGGACATGATTTACACCGGTGATTCCATAATCCAGTATACTGCCGACGGCAAGACCTTTGACGGCGTTGTCCGGCGCTGGAACGCAAAGTGCGACGGCTGCCACGCAACGCCCCCGGCCCATGCCTTACAGTATGCAGGCAGCGCGGGTGCGAGCACATGCCGCACCACCACCTGCCATCCTGCTTTCGGCGCCAAGATGATGCAATCACATGGATACAGGGTTCCGGCTGCTGAACAGACCACGTCTGACGGCTGCTACCGGTGCCATCCATCGCCATGTTACGGAGGCATCCATAAGGGAAAATTCCCGAACGATTCCACCGGCTGCGTGACCTGTCATGGGACCCTGGTGGATGCGGCGAACGGCCAAGGGAAGTTCCCCGGCCAACTCGGTTTCCCGACGTGTCAGGACTGCCATGTGAGCGCTGTTGGTCAGCCCGTTCCCTACGCCACGAACGCCGGCGTGGAGTTCAAGAGCTCGGTAGGCCACGGCAGGAAAAGGACATCGCTTCCGAAGGTCCTCTGTATTACATGCCATAACTCCATGCACATGGAGACGAAGCCCACGAGCTGGGGTGACGGCGTAAACAACAACTGCCAGGTTTGCCACATGAACAAACCCACGAACAACAACATGGGCCCGGTCTGCGGCAACTGCCACGAAGATTCGTTCAATCCTCATTTTGTTGTGAAGTAGTAAACCGTTCATCTGCTCTCAGGGCCGCACCTCACGCAGGTGCGGCCTTTTTTCCCCGGAGCGCCTCCCCGCGGCCCGGCGTTAAGAAGGGAACCATGAAAAAACATACTATCTGCATGATCCTTTTATTCACCGGCATCATCGTTGTCCTAAGCCCAACCTTCGCCGAAGAAAAGCGGAAAACGAGCCGATATTCCGGCGTTGTCCAGGAAGTGAATGTCGGGGCAAAAACGTTGACCGTGGCAAAGGAGAAGCGTTCCCTGGCGATGCTGTTTTATGCGGCAAACGCAGCGTTCACCAACATCAAGGGTCTTCAAGAGCTGAAGCCCGGGGACAAGGTTGTTGTTGAATATGATGCAAGAGAGGGAAAGACGATTGCAGTGACCGTGACCATGGAGTGACCGGCTCTTGGGGAAGGTTATTTAAAAATCGAACGATAGGTGACGTGACGCTGGTTGAAGCGAGAAAAGAGGGGAATCCAAGGCATCGTTCAGTCCGCAAGAGTTCCTGGGTAATTCGGTTTTCAAGGCGGGAGTTCGAAGAAGATTATTTCGCACTTGACTACGGCGGATCTGGTGTCTGGTCTCACGGCACTCTCGGACATTGCCGCCTGTACTTGAACGGTGCTCATTACCTTCGCTTGCCAGTGATCAAAAAAACCGCAAATTGCCTTTCGCCATTTTTATCGCCAGGCTTTGCGATCACTGCCGCAGTTGTATCCTCTATTTCGCTAAATCCGGTTTTTTTGAAGAGTGCTTTCACGTGAGCGCGGTCGAACCCGAAGTGAAAGACGCCGGTATTGTCTCCGTGGAACGAGCCGTCTTCCGCATCGAGGTCCGCGATGCAGAGATATCCTCCGGGATGCAGGAGGGCATGAAATTCCTCAAAAAGCACGGCCGGGTCACATACATGGTGCAGGGTCATGCTGCTCACGATGAGGTGAAATGTGCCTGTTACCCGCTCGCCCAGTTCAAAATCCACGAGCTGGGCGCGCACGTTTTTCAGGCTTTGTTTTTTGACCTTTTCCTGGAGGACCGTGATCATGCCTTGTGAGCTGTCTGCGCCCGTGATCGTTCTCACGTGGGGCTGCAGACAAAGGGTGACGAGGCCGGTGCCGCAGCCGTAATCCAGGGCGTCCATGACCGGCGTCGGCTTTATTGCCCGCATGAGCGTGTCAGCCACATCGTGCGCGAGCTTTACTCGCCGGGGTTCTTTGTCCCATGCAGCGGCTTCCTTGTCGAAGTCCTTTTTGCGGTCGTTTTTCATTAACATATCCCGAAGCGCCTGCCGCCAAAATCCACTATCAACCTAACACCATTCATGTTTTTTGTCAATCATTTGAGCGGCGGCTTTCCGAATAAAGCGGACAATGATCACGCGCCCGCCTGAATGTTGCTCAGTTGTTGTTCAAATTCTTTTGCTTTTTCGTCCCGTTCACGGGTCAGGACCTCGAGTTCGGAAAAGAGCGTCTCGATCTTTTCTTTAGCATCATGAACGGATTTGGATAACTTCCGGATCGCCTCGCCGTCCCTCTTTGCCGAGGCCGCTACAAGCTCCTGGGTATCCTGATCGACAGCCTGCTCCAGTTTGACGATATTCTCTTCGAGAGCGGCTATTTTTTTGTCGAGAGCGCCGACGACTTTGGAGCGGTCTGCGATGATCTCGGCGCGCATGCGGCGGAGCTCTTTTTTATTCACGGAACCTGGGCTGCTCTCGGCACCCTCACCGGTTCGTGGTCCTTCCGCTTCGCTCTTCCAGCCGACCCGTTCGAGAAAATCATGATACGTCCCCTCAAATACGCGAACAACGCCGTCATCGAACACGATAAGTCTCGTTGCCACGGCATTGAGGATCAGTTCGCTGTGGGTGACGATCATGACCGCTCCGTCAAAGGCATCTATGGCCTCGATCAGGGAGTCTATGGAATACATGTCCAGGTGGTTCGTGGGTTCGTCGAGGAGAAGCAGGTTTGCCGGTGAGACGAGAAGCTTTCCCAGCAGCACACGGCTTCTCTCGCCGCCCGAGAGTACGCTTACTTTTTTGAGCGCGTTGTCGCCCTCGAACATCATGAGACCGCAGATCGAGCGTGAGGCGCCGAGGTTGTTGTCGGGATGCGCGTCCATGATTTCCTGCAATGCGGTCTTTTTCGGGTCAAGGCGGTTGATGTTCGTCTGACCGAAATATGCGGGCTTGAGATCCGCGTGGTGTTTTACTTCTCCGCTCCGGGGCGCGAATTCCTTCGCCAGAAGATTCAAGAGCGTGGTCTTGCCCTTGCCGTTCTTCCCGATGACGCCGATGCGGTCTTTTTTGCCGACGGCAAGAGTGAGCCCCCGGATCAACGGGGAAATGTCAGGAGCAAACGAGAAAGACAGCTCCTCCACGGTCAAAAGCCGCTTGCCGGAAAAGGGCACAGACCGGAATTCGAAATCGAGCGTTTTGATCTCGTCGAGCTTTCCGGGCTGTTCCTTTTTTTCAAGCGCCTTGATACGGGACTGCACTGCCCGGGCCTTTGTTGCCTGAGCGCGAAAGCGGTTGATAAAGGCTTCCGCCTCCCTGCGTGTTTTCTCATCATTCAGCCGGGTCTGCTCATGGATCTCTTCTTCCTGCGCGATCTGGTCGTAGAGCTTCCGGGTTGGGCCGGCGATCTTCTTTATCCTGCAGCGATGCAGACCCATGGTGTGGGTGGTCACGCTGTCCATGAACGCCCGGTCATGGGTGATGAGGATGAGAGCGTTCTTCCAACTGCGCAGAAATTGCGCAAGCCATCGGATCGAGAGAATGTCAAGGTAGTTTGTCGGTTCATCGAGGAGCAGGAGGTTTGGTTCCGATGCCAGCACCTTCGCGAGGTTAAGGCGGACCTGAAAACCTCCCGAGAGCTCCGCAGGGTCATGGTTGAAGTCGTCCGCGGCAAATCCGAGGCCGAGCAGAATTGCCTTCACCTTGTAAGTCTCGTCGCGGTGATCTTCGGTCTTTGGAAGGCCGAGGGCCGCTTCGCTCAGGACCGATCTCTCGGTGAAACGGATATGCTGGGAAAGGTGGCCGACGGCGCAGCCCGCAGGTATGCTGATCGAGCCGGAATCAGGCTGTTCCTGCCCGAGAAGAAGCCGGAACAGGGTCGTTTTGCCTGATCCGTTCCTGCCGACGAGCCCCACGCGCTCGCCGGTGTTCACCGTGAAGCTCACATCAGTGAAGATCACCTGCGCGCCGTAGGATTTTTTTACATTGGCAACCTGAAGCATTTTTTTTTACACCCGGGACAAAGAGAGAATGCAGCGCTCTCGCACGGATAGGTATATTACCGGATGAAGGCGGGCAAGGCAAACGGTTTTTAGTGAAGGTAAAGAAAAAAGGGGCCGAGGATTTTCCTTCCCCGACCCCCTTGCTCAACAGTGCATGTGATGGAGGATCTACTTCTTAAAATCTATGATGTCGCCTTTTGCCAGCGTGTCGCTGCTTTTTTTCACGACCGCGGTCGACGTGTTCATTTTTACGATGAAGACCAGCACCTCTCCGACCAATTTTCTCGGGAAATCGCTGTTTTCATGCTCAACGTAGACGTCGAGCCGGTCTCCGGGTTCAATGCCGTCGGCGCTTCCCTTGTCGAGGTAAACGACGTCAGCCTGAGCGTTGATGGTGCGGCTGTCCAGGACTTCGAGGATATAGCCTGATATGTCTTTCTTTCTTTTCTGCGACTGCTGGTAGATGAGAGATGGTTCCTGGTAGGGCGTAATTCGGCTTTCTTTATTGATGGCGTCGAACGAGAGCGTGATCCTTGCGGTAAGCACATTGGGTTTGTCCTTTGCCGTGACCTGAAGGATGCCGAGCCCCTTGATGACCCTTCCATATGTGTCCCCGGTCTTCGGATGCCTGACCTTGTTGAGCGGCATATAGATGAGGAATCTGTCTCCTATGTTCACTCCCTCGGGCGATGCGATCTTGATGTAGACGGTATCATCATAGCTGAAGATGGTTTTGTCTCCATGCGACCCGATGATCCTGTCATCGGTCTCTTCCTGGTTTATGAAGCCTGCGCTCAGCATGGCGTATTTATCAATAAGAGGGATTGCCGCTTCTTCAGGCAGGATAATTCTCGGCCTTGCAGGAGTCTCTTCCTCTGCGGGTTTTGGCTGTGGCTTCGGTTTCAGGCCGATCAAGGGCGCCGCTCCCGTTTCTTCGGGTTGTTTTTCTTCAGCTGTTTTTTCTGCCGGTTTTTCCGCCGGCCTTTCCAGTGCCCGTTCTATGGGTGTGAGGCTCGGGATGGCAAGTTTGTTGCCGGGATAAATAAGATCCGGGTTGGTGATGTACGGGTTCGCCTTCCAGAGCAGAGGCCAGAGGAACGGGTCTTTGTAAAAGGCGTTCGAGATGTCCCAAAGCGTATCGCCTTTCTCGATGGTATATTTATCCTGCTCATGTTTGGCAGAAGCTGCCGGCGGCGATGCTGCCGTAACCCGGTTTTCAGAACTATCTGAACTATCTGATGTTTCCTGACCCGCGGGTATGGTCAGCTCGCCCTGTTTTTGATCTGCAGGCTCTCCGGCAGACGGACCGGCGTCAGGCGCCTGCGGGGCTGGCGCCTGTTCCTGAAGTTGAGCAGCGGCGGGGAATAAAAGGGCGCCCAGTACAAAGACTGCGCAGGTGAGAGGAATAACCCGCCTGATCATTGCTGGGTCCTCACCGGCTGCGGTGCCTGCGGTTGCTGGGTCTGCGGCTGTATTTTTTTCACGGGTTTCTTTTTCTTTTTCGCTTTTTTCTTTTTCGCTTTTTTCTTCACCGGGGTCTGTTTTTTCTCAGGCTCGATCTTTGTCGGTTCGGTGGGCGCGGATTCAACCGCCGTCGCGGGCGCCGCCGCGGGCCTTATATGCTGTTTCTCTTCCAGCGTTCTCAGTCTTGCGGTAAGGGCATCGATCGTGCTCGTCGACTCATCCAGCTTCATTTTCGTGTCGATCTGAATTTTCTGGAGTTCAAGGAATTGCTTTTGCAGGAGTGTGAGCTGTTCTTTCGTCGGGTCTTGCGGCGGCTGTTCTATTGGTGCGCATGATGCGAAAAAGAGTAGAGCGAGTGCGGGGATGATGGTAAGAATCCGTATACGGTACCTCATTCTGTGGCCCCCCCTAATCATATGCGCCCGCTTTTGATCGTCGGTTGAACGCGGGGCGTCATTTTTCATAAAGATAGCCAGAAACCTCTTGTTTGTCAAGAGAATAAATAGAAACGAGACCTTGCTTTTGGCAGGGGTTTTTGGTATTCTGCCGATACCATGGATGCTGATGCGAAAAAGGAACGGACAGGGCTGAGGGGAGTGCTTTACCTTTTCATCCTTGTACTCCTGAGCGCGGGTGTGATCCTGTTGCAGTTGCATTTCGGCGGGTTTGTCGGTCCGCTGTCAGACAATATTCTCATCTTTACCCTTGTTCTCGCGAACTTTCTTCTCCTGTCCGCGGTTATTTTCATGACAGCGAGGAGCCTCTGGAAGCTCTCGGTGGAAAGGAAACGCGGGGAGCTCGGGGCCAAGTTCAGGACCAAGCTTGTCGCGGCCTTTGTCAGCCTGGCATTCATCCCCACGATACTCTTATTTCTCATAGGAAGCGGGCTGTTCACGAAAAGCATCGAGCGGCTCTTCAGTATACGGGTAGAGCATTCGGCGCGCGACGCCGCGTTCCTGGCGCAGGCATACTACGACCGGCTCAAGACGCAGGCGCTCGCGTTCGGCAAGCAGATCAGCAGGCAGATGACGGATGACCGACTTCTCGACCGGTTTGAGAAGCCGGTGCTCAAGGAGTACCTGGCGAAAAAAGCGGTGGAATACGGACTCGGCGCCGTGGAGCTTTTCACGGCCCCCCGGGAGCGGGTCGTCACGGCCGTCACCGATCAGTTTCCGAACAGGACCTTTACCTCCGCCCCCGGCGACCTCACTGCCAAGGCGTTTGCCGCTGAAGAGGCGACCGTGGTGAGCGACCTGGGGAGAAAAGGCGAGATCGTGAGAGCCGTTGTCCCGCTTTACGCCAGGGGTGGAGATAAGATCGTTGCCGCCGTTACGGTCAACTACTATGTGCCGCAGAGCCTGGCGGTCAAGACGAATGAGATCCGCATGGGATATTCCGAGTACCGATCTTCATTTTCCAAGAAAGAGCCGATCAAGCTTGCCTACCGATTGGGTTTTTTATCCGTTACCCTGGCCCTTCTTCTCGCCGCCATCTGGGTGGCGCTTCGCGTGGCGGCCGGCATCACGGTCCCGATCCGTAAACTGGCCGAGGGTACGGTCGCCGTTGCCGCCGGCAACCTCGACTACCGGATAGATGAAAAATCCGGCGACGAGGTGGGGATGCTTGTCGACTCATTCAACAAGATGACGGGTGATCTGAAAAACTCGCGCGAACAGCTTGAGCAGGAGGTTGTGTATAAGGAGACGATCCTTTCGAATATCGACACCGGCGTTGTTTCCATGGACCGCATGGGCAGGATCACGACCGTTAATCCGGCCGCCGCACGGATACTCGGCATCCATGCTCAGGATGTACTCGGTAAAATGTACGATGACGCGTTCAGCTTTATCGTACTCGATCCGATCCGCAACCTGTTTCGCCGTCTCGGTCAAGCGAGGGGGAGGGCCGAGGAGGTTTTGCCTCTCGCGGTGCGGGGTCGTACCCTGACGCTCCGGATGCGGGTCTCGACCCTTCGGGACAGCGGGGGAATGATGTCGGTAATAACCTTTGACGACCTTACCGCGCTTCTCCGCGCCCAAAAAGCGGAGACCTGGCAGGATGTGGCGAGAAAAATCGCCCATGAAGTGAAGAACCCGCTTACGCCGATCAAGCTTTCGGCCGAGAGACTGCGAAAAAAGTTCGCGGAGGGCGCAAAGGATTTCGATACGGTGTTCGACGAGTGCAGCGGGACGATCGTCCGGGAGGTGGACGGACTCAAGCGGCTTCTGGACGAGTTTTCGGAGTTCGCGCGGATGCCGAGATCGGCCCCTGTTCCCCAGCCGCTCGCACCGGTGATGGAGAATGTGGTCCAGCTTTACGCGGGCGCCCATAAAGATATTGAATTTGTGAAGGACACTATGTCCGATATCCCCGAGGTCCTGATCGACCGGGAACAGATGAAGCGGGTCTTCATCAATCTGATCGTGAATGCTGTTGAAGTTATGCGGGGGAAGGGTACGATATGGATGTCGGCGCACCTGACGTCGGATGAAACGGTGCGGGTGGAGGTCGCCGACGACGGGCCGGGGATTGCGGCCGAGGACCTGTCGAGG
>DATDRO010000340.1:0-5714 GCA_035291685.1 Nitrospirota bacterium
AAGCCGGGTTCTCCATCGTGGCGACGAGGGGTACCGCCGAGTATCTGAAGAAGAGGGGAATCGCCGTTGAAACCGTGAACAAGGTGGCGGAGGGAAGGCCGCATATCGTAGACCAGATCACCGACATGCAGATCGACCTCGTGATCAATACCGTCTCCGGCGCCGGGGCGCAGAGGGACTCCTATTCCATCAGAAGGACCACGCTCATAAAGGGCATTCCCTATTTCACCACGATATCGGCGGCCAGGGCCGCCGTGCGCGGCATTGCGGCCATGAAAACAAAATCATTGCAGGTGAAGTCCCTTCAGGAGTATCATACGCTATGACCCAGAAGATCCCGATGACCAAAGAGGGCTATGAGAAGCTCAAGCAGGAACTCGACCGCATCAAGAAGGTGGAGCGGGGCAAGAACATCAAGGACATCGAAGAGGCCCGGTCACACGGAGACCTTTCCGAGAACGCGGAATACCACGCGGCCAAGGAGCGGCAGGGCTTTCTCGACGCCAAGATGCGGGAGCTGGAGCACAAGCTTTCGCATGCGCAGATAATAGACCTTTCGAAACTTTCGAACGAGAAGGTGGTGTTCGGAGCGACGGTGGCGCTTGTTGATACGAACTCCGGAGACCCGAAAAAGTACACGCTGGTGGGCCAGGAAGAGGCTGACCTGAAAAAGGGAAAGATATCCATCCAGTCTCCCGTGGGCAAGGCGCTTATCGGCCACAAGGTGGGAGATATTGTCACGATAAAAACGCCGGCGAAGACCGTGGAATACGAGATCCAGGAGATAGAGATTTCCTTTGAATAGGCTGCACAAGGCAAAGATACTTGCTCATGCACCGATCGGGAAGAGCTATTACCGCCTCGTGCTCAGAGCGCGAGAGGCCGCTGCTGCCGCGCTTCCCGGCCAGTTCGTGATGCTCAGGGTGACGGAGAACAGGGACCCCCTCCTTGCCCGTCCCCTGGGAATCTCCTCGATCGTTTCAAAAACGTCCATAGAAATTGTTTACCGGGTCGCGGGAAGGGGAACCATGCTGCTTTCACAGATCGAGCCCGGACATTCCCTCGATATGCTCGGACCGCTTGGACAAGGCTTCCCGCTTCCACATAAAGGTGTGATACCGGTCCTGGTCGCCGGCGGGAGCGGATTTCCGCCCTTGCACTTTCTGTCCACCCGCATAGGCTCTCATGCCCATCTGTTCATCGGCGCTCGAAACCGGGAGTGTTTGCCGCCCGCAGGGATATTAAAAAGTTTCAGAGAAAATGTTGCGAAGGTGCACATTGCCACGGAAGACGGGAGCCTGGGGAAAAAGGGCATGTCCACCGACCTGCTGCGCGATTATCTTGATCGTGCCGAGAAAAAAGACCGCACAACCGTCTTTGCCTGCGGGCCGCGGCCCATGCTCGAGGTTGTGAGCAGGCTTGCTGCGGAACACGCGGTCTCCTGCTATGTCTCGGTGGAAGAGCGCATGGCCTGCGGCGTGGGCGCGTGCATGGGCTGCTCTGTTCCGGTGAAGGAAGGCGGTTACAAACGGGTATGCAAAGAGGGGCCGGTGTTCGATGCGCGGGAGATCGCGTGGGGAGTGCAGACACTTCTGAAGTTGAGAAGATAAGAAGGTAGGAAGTTAAGCGTGAACGATGCGAGGTTTTTCTCACCTTCGCACGTTTATGCCTTCTTGTCTTGATAGAGAATATGAAAACGAAGATCAAGACTAAACCGAACCTCTCCGTTGATTTCGCCGGTATCAAGCTCAAGAACCCCGTGCTCACGGCATCGGGTACGTTCGGATACGGCGAAGAGTACGCTGATTTCGTTGATCTGAACCGGCTCGGGGGGGTGATCGTCAAGGGTATTTCCTTGAAGCCTATAGCGGGAAACCCTCCCCCGAGGATATGGGAGACGCCGTCAGGGATGCTGAACGCGATCGGGCTCGAAAATCCGGGCGTTGAAGTGTTCCTTCGTGAAAAGCTCCCGTTCCTCAGGCAGTACGATACGGCGGTCATTGTGAACATATTCGGCTGCAGCGTTGACGACTACCTCGCCGTTGCCGAGCGACTCGACGGAGCGGAAGGAGTATCGGGCATAGAGGTGAACATCTCATGCCCGAACGTAAAGGCGGGCGGCATGGCCTTTGGCACGGACGTCAAAGCAACGTTCGAACTGCTGTCAACGGTCCGCAAAGCAACGCGGCTCCCGCTCATTGCCAAGCTTTCGCCGAACGTGACGGATGTGACCGATTTTGCAAAGGCCGCGCGGGACGCCGGCTGCGACGGACTTTCGCTCATCAACACGCTCCTCGGAATGGCGATCGACGTGCGGACCGGAAAACCGCGTCTTGCGAATTGCACGGGAGGCCTGTCGGGACCGGCGATCCGACCGGTTGCCGTGCGCATGGCATGGCAGGTCGCGAGCGCTGTTTCGCTCCCGATCATCGGCATGGGCGGCATCGTGACCGCCGAGGACGCGCTGGAGTTCATTCTCGCCGGGGCCTCGGCCGTCGCCGTGGGCACGGCAAATTTCATGAACCCGCGGGCCGCGCTGGATGTGCTCGATGGTATTGAGGCATTTCTGGCGGAGTACCGCCCCGGCGTGACCGGCATAGAGGACATCAGAGGGAAGGTGAACATCACTTGAGGATGGTGTCGAGTTTAAAAGCAAAGATCATACTTTCCATTGCCGCCATCCTCGTGGTGACCATCGGCACCGGGACATGGATCAATATCGGCTACCAGAGGGCGCAGATGGAGGATGCCCTCCAGGACAACGTGCTCGTTATTTCGAATACGGTCGACAAGAGCCTCGCCTCGGCCATGCTCCAGGGCAAGAGCAAAGAGGTGCAGAATATCCTGGAAGCTGTCGGCGGTTATCACAATATTCAGGAGCTTAAGATATTCAGCACGAACGGGGTGATCTTAAAATCATCCAAGCGGGGTCTCATCGGTAGAAAAGTGGACGATACAACGCTGCAATGGTCGCGCGACGGCGTCTTCAAGAAAGCGATCAAGCGGAGGAACGAGGGGATTTTTTCCGTGTTGTTCCCGCTCGAGAACACGGAACGATGCAGGCGCTGCCACGGTTCCAAGGTAACACTGAACGGAATACTGGCCGTGAACGTCTCGATGATCCAGACGCAGGAGAAGGTGAATGAACTGAGCAAGACCATGATCCTCTGGTCGCTCGGTATCACCCTGGTCCTCGCCATATCGCTCTCGCTGTTCTTGACCCACTTCGTTACCGACCCGATCCAGGAACTGATAACGACCATGGAACGCGCGGAGAAGGGACTTGAGGTCAGGGCGAACGTGAAGAGCGGGGACGACATCGGCAGGCTCGGCGCCGCTTTTAATTCACTCTTGTCCAAGCTCGCCCAGGCACGGCGTGAGGTGGAGAAGTGCCACTATGAGCATATGCAGAGAGCGGACAGACTGGCGTCTATCGGAGAGATGGCGGCGGGCATAGCGCATGAAATCAAGAACCCGCTGGCCGGGATCGCCGGCGTCATCCGGGTGCTCAAAAAGGACGTCCCGGCCGGAGATGAAAAAAGGGCCGTGCTCGAAGAGGTGATGGTGCAAGTCGAACGCATGGACAAGGCGGTAAAAAATCTGCTTACCTTTGCCCGGCCGAAGGAACCGAAGTTGGTGCCGGTCGACATCAACGAATTGATCGAAAAGCTCTTTAATTTTCTTTCATCGCAGTTTGGCAAGCATGCCATTGCCACCGAGAGAAAACTGGCGCCGGATGTCCCTCTGCTGTCGCTTGATCCGGATCTCATGCAGCAGGCGTTCCTTAATATCGCGCTGAATGCGATCCAGGCAATGCCGGCAGGCGGGAAATTCACCGTGGAAACGCGGATGGACGATACGGCAGGGCCTGTCAAGATCATGTTTACCGATACGGGAAAGGGCATACCGCATGCCGATCTCGCCAGGATCTTCAATCCTTTTTTCACGACCCGGCAGCAGGGCACGGGGTTGGGGCTCTCCATCACCCAGCGAATTGTTGAGCAGCACAACGGAAAGATAATCGTCGAGAGTCCGTCGAAAAAGGGCGCCCGTTTTACGATCAGTTTCCCCCGGCCTCAAACGCCGGCGGTCCATCAGGATTAAATTCTATGCCGCAGAAGATACTCGTTATCGACGACGAACAGCTGATCCGCTGGACGCTTGAGCAGCACCTGACGAAAGGCGGCTATGAGGTGAGCACCGCCGAATCCGCGGAAAAAGGCATGGACCTGATCGCTGACGACCCTCCCGACCTTCTTCTCCTTGATAATCATCTGCCGGACATGAGCGGCCTGGAAATGCTCGAGAAACTCAATGTTCGGGAACGAAATATCATGGTCATCATGATCACCGCCTACGGGATGGTCGAGACAGCGGTCAAGGCCATGAAACTCGGGGCATACGACTATATCAGCAAGCCCTTTAATATCGAAGAGATAAACTTTGCGATCAAAAAGGCTCTTGAGGCAGGTTCTCTTCGCAGTCAGGTGGTACAGCTCCGTCAAGAGCGCGGCGTAAAGGCGACCGATATTACCGGAACGTCCGACGCGATCGAAAAGGTAAAGAATCTCATCCTCAAGATCGCGAAAAGCGATGCCACGACCGTTCTGATCCAGGGCGAAAGCGGCACCGGCAAGGAACTCGTCGCAAAGGCCATCCACCTGGCAAGCGCGAGAGCGGACAGACCGTTCATGGCGATCAACTGTGCGGCGCTGCCGGTCACCCTGCTCGAGAGCGAGCTCATGGGGTATGAAAAAGGAGCGTTCACGGACGCCAGGTCCTCCAAGAAGGGACTGTTCGAACTTGCCGACGGGGGCACGGTATTTCTGGACGAGATCGGCGACATGGACCTGAGCATGCAGGCCAAACTGCTCAGACTGCTCGAAAATAAGATCTTCAAGCGCATCGGCGGGGTAAAGGACATCAAGGTCGATGTGCGGGTCATTTCCGCGACAAACCAGGAGCTCTCGAAGGCCCTTGAGCAAGGCAGATTCAGGAAGGACCTCTATTACCGGCTTCAGGTCGTGCCGATCTCCCTGCCGCCGCTCAGGGAGCGCGGACAGGACATCATAATGCTTGCCCGTCATTTTATCGAATATTACAACCAGGATTGTCATAAGAGCGTACACGGTATTTCTCCGGAAGCGGAACAGGTCCTCCTTTCATACTCATGGCCCGGAAATGTGAGGGAACTCAAGAATGCCATTGAGCGGGCCATGATCCTCGATATAGCTACCGAGCTCCTGCCCGAACAGCTTCCCCAGGAGGTCGTGGAGAACAGACAGGCCGCTGTCACGGGTATGCCGGTCTCGCTGGAAGGGTTCATGATCCCGGATTCGGGCATCTCGATGGAAGAGGTGGAACACGCGCTGATAGAAAAGGCCCTCAAAATATCCGATGGCAATCAGACCAGGGCGGCCCAGCTTCTGAAAATGCCGCGCGACGCGTTCAGGCGGCGGATGAAGCGGTTCGGGATCATTTAAGTCAGCCCACGAAGTACGAAGAGATGTTCCGATCGGTGTTTTTCCAACTCGCCTCGCCCCGGACCGAAGCATGGTCTTTCCCGTAAAAAGCCAATAAAAAGCGGTTGACAACGGAAAGTGCATATGATAAAAAAGTGCTACTTTCTGCTTTTCAGGCAGACTTCCCTATAATTTTAAGCATTGAAAAATGAATTCTGGAGTGAGCGCTAACCCCGTCCCGCCATGGCGGGA
>DATDRO010000341.1:0-14120 GCA_035291685.1 Nitrospirota bacterium
ATCGGGTTAAAGCCACTATGTATAGTTGCAATTATTAGAGGATCTTGTTCTCTATCCGGGTTCACTTGTTATAGACAAGGGCCGGTCGATCAATATTGTTATAAAAAATTGACAACATCTCTTCTGTCATTTATATTAATAAAGAATAAGGAAGGGAGATGCCGAATATGAATTGCTGGGATTTCATGAAATGTCCACAGGAAACATTCAAAACATGTCCTGCTCACCCCGACAAGGGGCTGGACTGCTGGAAGGTCACGGGTACCAAGTGCGAGAAGGGCAAGATCGAAACGAAGTCCGCTATAGAAAAAATTGTGCATTGCAGGGAGTGCAAGTTCTATATTCAATATGCCCATAAGTTCTAAGAGAAAAGGGGCATACAGTATGATTGGGATCTGAGAGCGTTCGCGGTAATCCCGTTCGAGTTTTTTTTGCAAATCCCTTCTTTTAAATCTCTCCTCCGGCTTTTGGATCCTGCGCCGGAGCTTCTGTTTTCGCTTCTTCCTTATACCCGCATTCTTTTTTCAGGCAGGCAATGTAGGGGCCGGTCTTCTTCGAGTATTTTTCCACCAGGAACGGGGCGTTGCACTGGGGACACGGCCTCTGCACCGGTTTGTACCAGATGGCGAATTTGCATTCCGGATAGTTGGAGCAGGAGTAGAATACCTTGCCGTAGCGGGAGCGACGTTCCACGAGCTTGCCGCCGTCCTCGGGACAGGCGACGCCCGTTGAGATGCCTTGGGTATGATTGCATTCGGGATAGCGCGAGCAGGCGAGGAATTTTCCGAACCGTCCGCGCTTGAACACCATAGGCGCGTTGCACTTGGGACAGGTTTCGTCAGTCGTTTCTTCGGGAGCGGCCTCCACTTCGCCGTTCTCTTTCCGGATGAAGGGTTTGGTGTTCTTGCATTCAGGGTAACCGCTGCATGCGAGGAACTGCCCGTTCCTTCCCCACTTGATGACCATGAGCTTGCCGCATTTTTCGCAGGCGATGTCCGTGGGCGGCTGTTCTGCCTTGACGTCGCGCATCTCGACCTGGGCTTTTTCGAGGCTCTCGGAAAAGGGCTTGTAGAAATCCTTGACCGCCTCTACCCACGGCATCTCGCCTTCTTCGATCTTATCGAGTTCTTCTTCCATCTTCGCGGTGAAGGCGACATCCATTACCACGGGGAAGTGGTTCACGAGCAGGTCGCTCACGAGCACGCCGAGCTCCGTGGGCCGAAACTTGTTCTCGACCTTCGTGACATAGTCCCGTTCCTGGATGGTGGAAATGATCGCCGCATAGGTGCTCGGCCTGCCGATGCCTTTTTCCTCGAGCGTCTTCACGAGGAGCGCTTCCGAGAACCTCGGCGGCGGCTGGGTGAAGTGCTGTTTGGGATCGAGCTTGATGAGCGCGAGCGTTTCTCCTTCGGAGAGCGGAGGAAGCACGGCCTCTTCGTTCTCGTCATCCGATGCCTGGTCCTCCGGCTTTTCTTCCATATAGACCGCCATGAATCCCGGGAATTTGACCACGGAGCCCGTGGCCCTGAAGGTATATTCCCCGGCCTTGATGTCGACCGACGTCTGGTCGATGACCGCGGGATTCATCTGGCTTGCCACGAAACGGTTCCAGATAAGCTTGTAGAGCTTGTACTGATCGGGCTCGAGGTACTGTTTGATTGCGTCCGGCTCCCGCATCACCGACGTGGGACGGACGGCCTCGTGCGCCTCCTGAGCACTCTTGGAACTCGCGTACACAGGCGGCTTTTCCGGCACGTAATCCTTCCCGAACTTGCCGGCGATCAGCTCCCGCGCCTCGTCCTGCGCCTCCTTGCCCACGCGGGTCGAGTCGGTCCTCATGTACGTAATGAGGCCGACGGTCCCTTCTTCGCCCACGTCCACGCCTTCATACAGCGACTGGGCTATCCCCATGGTCCTCTTTGCCGTGAAGCCGAGCTTGCGCCCGCCCTCCTGCTGGAGCTTGCTTGTGGTGAACGGCGGTACAGGATTACGGCGGCGCTCTTTCTTTTCAACTTTGGCGACGGTATAGGCTTTTCCCTCGAGGCCGGCGAGGATCGTCTTGACCTCATCGTTGTTCTTGACGCGGAGCTTTTCCTCGTCTTTTTTGATGAGCTTTGCTTCGAACTGAGGAGGCAGCTTTCCTTCAAGGAGCGCCGTGAGGGACCAGAACTCTTCAGGTATGAACGCCTTTATCTCTTCTTCGCGCTCGCAGATGAGGCGGAGCGCGACGGACTGCACGCGTCCGGCGGAAAGCCCCCGGCGCACCTTTTTCCAGAGGATGGGGCTGATCTGGTAGCCCACGAGGCGGTCGAGCACGCGCCGGGCCTGCTGGGCATCAACCTTGTTCGTATCGATCTTGCCGGGGTGTTCGATGGCCAGGAGGATCGCCTTCTTGGTGATCTCGTTGAACAGCACGCGGTAAACTTCCTTGTTGTTCTTGACGCTGCCCGTGATGGCCTCGGCCACGTGCGCGGCAATGGCTTCTCCCTCGCGGTCCGGGTCGGTCGCGAGCAGGACGCGGTCCGCTTTCTTGGCCGCGGCCTTGAGCTCTTTCACGATCGGGGCCTTGCCCTTGATCACGATGTAGCGGGGCTCGAAGTCCTTTTCGACGTCAACGCCGAGCTTGCTCTTCGGCAGGTCCATGATATGGCCCACCGACGCCTTGACCGTGTAGTCCTTGCCGAGATACTTGCCGATGGTCTTTGCCTTTGCCGGCGACTCTACAATGACGAGTGATTTCATATGTTGAAGGGCTTTTTTCATAGTATTGTGCGGAAAAAAATAAATTCAAGATTCAAAATTCAAGAGGCAAAACGCCGTGTACTCAGCCTGTGGCCTACAGTATGGTCTCTGTAAAAAAAAAGATCATTCTTCCCGGACAAAAAGCTTTCCCGGGAGCTGTCTGGCAAGGCCCTTCAGTTCCAGGGTGATCAATGTGCCGCTTATTTTTCCGGGGGTGGCGCCCGCTTCCGTCATGATCAGGTCGATGTGTTTCGGTTCGTTCGTTATGCACCGGAACACCGTTTCTTCTTCCCGCGAGAGCGGTATCCGCGGAGCCGGTTCGGGGTCCGTCTTCTTTTCCCGGGCCGCCGTAAATTTGAGGGCTTTCAGGATATCTTCGGCCCGCTCCACGAGCAGAGCGCCCTCTTTGATCAGGCTGTTGGGACCCCGGCTGTTCGGCGAGCCTATGTTGCCCGGCAGGGCGAAGAGCAGTCTGCCCTGCTTCACGGTATACTCCGCCGTGATGAGGGAGCCGCTGTCCTCTGCGGCTTCGATGATCACCGTTCCCCGCGAGAGCCCGCTGATGATACGGTTCCGGGCGGGGAAGTAACCCGCCTCGGGTTTTGTGTTGAACGGGTTTTCCGCCACGACGGCGCCACGCCCTGCGTGGCTGATCTGTTCCATCAGACCTTTGTTCTCGGGCGGGTAGGCCACGTCGATGCCGCATCCGAGCACCGCGATGGTCCTGCCTTTTGCCGCGAGAGCGCCGCGATGCGCCTGTGTGTCGATCCCCCGCGCCATGCCGCTCACGATCGTGAGGCCCGCTGAAGCGAGCTCATAGGCGATCCGGTGCGTCATGGTCAGTCCGTAATGCGTCGGCTTTCGCGTGCCGACGATCGCCACCGCGTTCGCGTCCTCCGGCAGGAGCGCCCCCTTCACGTACAGGTAGAGCGGAGGGTCCGGTGAATTCCTGAGATGCCCGGGGTACGCGGCATCTTCAATGGTGACGATCGTGACTTCAGCGTTCCTCGCTTTTGCGAGTTCTTTTTCCGCATGCTCGCGCCACGGGTACGCGCGCAGCTCAGTGATGAGCGCTTCGGACAGCCCGCCTCGCTCCCTGAGTTCATTCTCGGAAGCCGAGAGTGCCTGCTCAGGAGAGCCGAACAGGCTCACCAGTTTTCTGAACGTGGTCCTTCCCACGCCGGGAATGCTGTTGAGCCCTATCCACGAAAGCGCTGGAGCGGAGAGTGTGGGCATCGTTTGTCCGTCGTTGACGACGTTTTGGGTTCTTAGGGATAGGAATTATACAGAAGCGCGGGATATAGTCAAGCGTTTTTTGTAACGCGGTCCGGGCACGGGAGGTTTTTACGGCCGATATTGCATTGACAGCATAGTGTAAATGAGTTATCATCATTACTACAAATAGTGTTATTTCACCATCGGCTATCATCATAATCAATTCTCTCGAACGGGGTTTATCCTCAGCAAAAATGAACAGGATTTTTATCATCATCTGCCTGTGCGCGGCGCTTCTGCCGGGGTGCAGTAAGACGGAAAAAGCATCTTCCCAAAAAATGCCTGAGGGGAAGCCTCTTCTCATAGGGCTTATTCCCGAGCAGAACATCTTCCGGCAGTTCGATCGGTATGAACCGCTTGCCCGTTACCTTTCGAAAAAGATCGGCGTGAACATAAAACTGTCGGTCCTTCCGCGATACGGAAACATCATTAATAATTTTAAGTCGGAAAAGATGGACGCTGCGTTCTTCGGAAGTTTTACCTATGCCCTCGCGCATGCCAAGCTCGGCGTTGAGGTCATCGCGCGGCCCGTGGGACTTAACGGCGCATCGACCTACCACGGCTTGATCTTCGTGAGAAAGGACAGCGGGATCAAGTCCGTACAGGACATGAAAGGAAAACGGTTTGCCTTTGTGGACAAGGCTACGACGGCAGGGTACCTCCTGCCGCGCGTCTATTTTCACGAACATGAACTTGATTACAGGACCTTTCTGAAGGAGAGCTATTTCTCCGGAACCCACGAGGACGCGATCTACGACGTCCTGAACAGGAAGGCTGACATAGGCGCCGCAAAAAACACGGTCTATGAAAAGCTCGCGGCCACCGACAGCAGGATAAAAAATGAACTCGTGATATTGGAACGTTCCCCCGATGTGCCGGAGAACGGCCTTGCGGTGCGGAAAGACCTCGGCGATACGATAAAAAAGAAAATGAAAGAAGCGCTCCTCGGCATGTACAGCGATCCGGAAGGGATCGCGGTGTTGAAAGACTTTGGAGCGCAGAAATTCATCGAAACAGCGGACAAGGACTACCTTCCTGTTTATCAGTACGCTCGAGAAGTGCATCTCGATCTTGCCACGTACGACTACCTGAACGAGTAATGAAAAAAAAGATCATCATAGGCCTGGGCATATTCTCTCTTGTTTTCGTCCTGGTCGGGGTCTATACCATCGTTGTTATCGAGCACGCAACGACTGAACTGGACAAACTCATCCAGCTCCATCAGGTGGAAATTCTGAGAGAGCATCTGCTGATAGAGGTCAAGAGAACGCAGTCTGACCTGTATCTCAAGAACACACGTCATGCGCGCAGCATTGATACGATCGTGAGCCATGTGAGGACGATGGGGGAGGTCGTCAATACCTGTTTCGATTGCCATCACAACGAGACGGTGATGAGAAGACTCCATGGCTTGAAGGGCCAGATCGAAGATTACAAGAGCGCCCTGAGCAGGGTTTTTACCATACGGGCGAATGTCCGCAGATTGCAGGCGGAAGAGGACAGCGCGTATAAGAAGGGGACGGAACTTATTTCAGAGCTCGACACCATCATAACCATGACGAACAAGAAGCTCGGGGAGAAGACAGACGCCGCATTCGCGAAAATAACCCATACCAAGATGATCCTCTATATACTCCTCGCCACCGTACCGCTCGCCGCCATCGGACTGTCCGCGTTCTTCCTGCGGGGGCTTACCAGGCCGGTTACCGAACTTCTTGCCGCCACGAGGCGCCTGAAAGGGGGGGATCTGGGCTACCGGATCGAAGGGCTCAGTGACGAGTTCGGAGAAGTGGCGGCGTCCTTCAATGAAATGGCGGGTTCCCTCAGGGATCAGTGCCAGAAGATGCAGTGGGCGGAACAGCTCGTGGTGCTTGGAGAGCTGGCCGGGGGGCTGGCCCACGAGATAAAAAACCCGCTTGCCGGGATCAAGGCTTCCATGGAAGTACTCTCGGACGATCCGTCGCTCTCAGGGGAGAACAAGGACGTTTTCCTGAAAGTGCTCGACCAGATCAAACGGATCGAGGCCCTCCTGAAGACGCTTCTCAATTTCGCCAGGCCTCCGAAACCGCACTTCATGCTCACGGGCGTGAACAGCGTGCTCGATGCGTCGATCGACCTGGCGCTGCGGCACCCCCTGTTCTCCGCGCGTGACTCAAAGCCGATAGGGGTCAAGAAGGATTACGACGCCCGGCTTCCCGAAACCATGGCGGACCCCCTTCAGCTCCAGCAGGTATTCATGAACCTGCTTCTCAACGCGGCCGACGCCATGCCGGACGGCGGCATGATCACCGTACAAACCGCGCACGAAGCATCGGTGCAATCGCTGCGCATAACGATAACGGATTCCGGCAAGGGGATCGAGGAGACCGTCATCGACAGGATCTTTCAACCGTTCTTTACAACGAAAACGAAGGGCACGGGGCTGGGGCTCTCCATTACGAAACGTCTCATTGAACAGCACGGAGGCAGTATCCGGGTGCAGAACAGTCCTGACCGGGGGGCATCGTTCACGATCATGCTCCCCGTAAGGCTGCATGCAGAGGAGCATGACGCATGAAGGTCCCCGCAAAGGTCTTTCTTATTGATGATGATGAACTCATTATTTCAATGCTCTCGAAGGTATTGACGAACGAGGGGTACGAAGTACGCACCGCGACGGTCGCGCGTGATGTCATGGGGAAGATAACGTCCTGGTCTCCCGCCGTCGTCATGCTTGACATCCGGCTCCCTGATCGGAACGGGATCGAGGTCCTTGAAGATATTGTGAAGACCGGGATAGATACGCAGGTCGTCATGCTGACGGCGGATGATACGGCTGAGAGCGCGGTGAAAGCCATGAAACTCGGCGCCGCCGATTATCTCACCAAGCCCTTCAATGTCGATGAGGTAAAAATCGTCCTCCGCAATATCATTGAAAAAGGCAAGCTGAAACAGGAGGTCGATTACCTCAGAAAAGTCAGTTCAGAGCTTTTGGAGAAAAGCATCATCGGCGAATCGCCGGTCATTCGGGAGTTGCAGTCAAAGATGGAGAAGATGGCCGGGGCCTCGGTCTCGACGATACTCATCACCGGCGAGAGCGGAACCGGCAAGGAATTGTTTGCACGGCATGCCCACCGGTTGCTGCACAGCGGCGCCGGCGAGAGATACGCGCCCTTTATCAGGGTAAATTGCGCCGCTCTTCCGGAAGCCCTCCTCGAGAGCGAACTGTTCGGCTATGTGAAGGGCGCCTTCACCGATGCGAAGTCAGACAGAAAAGGGTTGTTTGAAATGGCCCAGGGCGGCTCAATTCTCCTTGATGAGATCGGCGACATGAAACATGATCTCCAGAGCAAACTCTTGCGGGTCCTCGAAGAGAGGACGGTGCGGCGCGTCGGGGGAAGCGAGGAAATACCCATAGACGCGACCGTGATCGTTACCACGAACAGGGTCCTTCCGGACATGGTCGAGCATGGCGAGTTCCGCATGGACCTCTTCTACCGGCTGAACGCCTTTTCGCTCCATATTCCGCCGCTTCGGGAGAGGAGGGAAGACGTATCAGTACTTGCCGGATATTTTCTTTCATATTTTTGCACGAAGTACAATAAAAAAACCATTAAGGGATTTTCCCCGGAGGCGGAAAAGCTCCTCGTCTCCCATGAATGGCCGGGGAATGTGCGGGAATTGCGAAATGTCATAGAGAGGATCGTCGTGCTCGAAAGCGGAGACACGATACTGCCTGAGCATCTGCCGAAAGAGATAAGCGGTAAACATGCTCTTGCCTCATCAAAGAGCGCGGAAGTAACCGCGTTTAGTCTTCCCGAAGGGGGGATATCGCTTGACGAAGTAGAGAAAAATCTTATTGTCCAGGCGCTCGAACGGGCACGGAACAACAAAACACAGGCGGCAAGGCTATTGCGGATAAGTTACGATACGCTTCGATATCAGGTGAAGAAATTCGGATTAGAATGATCAAGAAGAGGCCGGAGGCGTCTCTCTCCCCCAAAATAGACGACATTACATGCTACAGGATGGCAAGCCTTATCCCAGCCGTTCTCGTGTAGTGCGTCATAAATACCTTTACTTTGATTGTCATTCTGAGGCGGAGCCGAAGAATCTCGTATTTAATCGCTCAGGATAAACTCCGCGAGGAATCTCGTATTTCCAAGACATGAGATCCTTCACGGAGCCTGCCCTGAGCAACAAATCGAGACCCTTCGCTTCGCTCAGGGTGACAAATTACGAAGGGTCAGGACAGCTTACAAGTCAAAGAAGTGTTGGATGCATCCGATAGGCGTTATACGAATTCAACCCCCGCCCGGTACCCCGCGGTCCCCTCGATAATCCTGTTCCACCGGACAACTCCCATGGTGTGCTCGATGCCGCCGCCGAACATGAGCACACAGCCCGGCGCGAGCGGACACGTTGTTGTGATCCCCATTCCCGCGCTGCTGATGTTGATGATGTCGGCTTTGATGTTCCTGACCCTCTCGCTGCTGTCGGGGCAGGCGGTTGAGTATGCAATGGTTTTTTTCATCGTTTTTCTCTCATGCTGTCTTCTATTGACATTCATGAAAGAGGCACTTTCACGGTCGCTTTTCCCGCCTTCGTTTAACATCTTATTGACGAACGACTTCACCTGAAACAGATCAAAGGGCTTCGAGAGGAAGCTGAACGAATTTTTCCGGATGGTTCTCATCATATCGGTATCGACCTCACTCGCCGTCATAACGATGATCTTTGTTGCCGGAGCGGTTTTCTTCAGGATGTTCGCTATATCGAGGCCGACCATATCAGGAAGGTAAATATCGAGAAGACACAGATCGAAACAATGATCTTTGATCTCTCGGAGCGCGTCTTTGCCGGTCCTGACGGTTTTTACATCGGTCTGCGCGCACTGGAGCGCCCGGGAGAGCGCGTAAAGAATCAATAGTTCGTCATCAGCAATCAGAATTTTTTTCATGGGTTCGATATCCTCGTATGGATTCTGTCAACAGCAGCGATTGACAGGGGAATATTAATTTTAGAGAAAGCAATTCTCATACCACGCGCGAACTCCGGACATTTCTCTGTCTATCTGCCGATTTTTATTCCTGTTCAGGTTTTTTCTCTCCGAGAAAACAAGATGGAGAAAAGAGGAAAATTTCCGGTTTCGGTGAAAACACCGAATTAAATCTGGTGTTTTCGCCGATCTGCCAGCCATAGTATCTTCTGTCCTTCCAGAACCTGTTGTTTAACAAAGAGTATTATCCACAGCCCTCATGGCACGTACCTTGCTAAAAGAAAGATCAGAATCACCCCCCTTCACTCCTGAATCATATGAAAAACGGAAAGCATTATAGGGCAATAGTTCTCCTTGCTGTTTTTTTTACGACCGCCTCGTCAACTTCGGCTGTCAGCGGGGGAGTTGCGGCATCGTATCTTTATAATTTATCGAACTTTACCGGCATTGTTCCCTACAACTGGTCAAGGGTCTCGGTCGATCGGGAGAAAAACGAGATCTATGTGATATCCAACGGCTCCGTAAGCATATTTAATGAACGGGGCATGGAGATCTACCGTTTTGGCGATGATTCGGATATCGGTGCGGCCGCTGATGTGGCGGTTGACAATGACGGAAATATCTTTGTCCTTTCTTATCAGGGGTCCTCTGCGGTGATCACCCTCTGTAATTTTCGGGGAGAGGCGATATCGCGGGTAGAGCTTAAGGACCTTCCGTCCGGTCAATCGGGATTTTCGCCGGACCGGATGGTCTACCGGGAAGGACTCCTCTACCTGGTATCGCTGGGCTTGATGCGGGTCATTGTAACGGACGTTGCCGGCAATTTTAAGGCGGGCTATGACATCGCCTCCATCATCGGGCTTGAAGAAGATGAGCGGGCTGATTCCGGCATTGTCGGCTTCAACGTGGACAGAGAGGGGAATATGCTTTTCACGGTCCCTGCCATTGCCAGGGCCTATGTTGTTTCCCCTGACAGGACCGTGCGGTCCTTTGGCAAGCGCGGAAGTGCTCCGGGGAGGTTCGGCATCCCGGCGGGTATCGTTGCGGACGCCGCGGGTCATTATCTGGTGGCCGATACGCTCAGGTGTGTGGTTATTGCTTTTGACAAGGACTTCGGTTTTCTCACCGAGTTCGGGTTCCGGGGCCACGGACCCGGCAATCTCATCGGACCGAGAGACCTGGCCGTGGATAATGGTTCCAGGATCTACGTTACCCAATTGAGACGCAGAGGTGTCAGTGTCTTCCAGATAAGCGAGAAGTAGCCGGAAACACCGAACGTCTGATGAAGGGAGGTGAGGGGCGGCACGTTCAGCAGTACGGGGCAGGATATTTTGCAGGGTGTCCCGCAGCAGCGGGGCAAAAATGATCCTCCGAAAAAGGTAAACCCATCGAGAGGTGGGGGCGCAAAGCCGACGGGTCCTGCGAAGGACGGCCGGGCTGCCGGAGAACTTAAGGAGGATTACATGAAGGTTCTTAAAGTAAGTCTTATTCTCATAGCGGTGGCCCTTTTCAGCATCGGGCTGACCAGCACAAGCTATGCCTTCCACTCAGGCGGCGTCGCAGAGTGCGAAGGATGTCACACCATGCACAACTCATTTGAAGGCGTCAAGATGACCGTGAACGGGTTAGAGCCTGGCACAACGAACGCCTATCTTTTGAAAGGCTCTGACGCGAGCTCAACCTGTTTGAACTGTCACAACGCCGCAGACACCTTGCCATCGAGCTACCATATCAGCACTGACGAATCCAAACTGGCCGCCGGCGTACCTCCGGTAGAACTCACCCCAGGCGGAGATTTTGCCTGGCTCAAAAAGAGCTACAGCTGGGTCCCGCGGAGCGGCGCGGCAACCGAGTACAGCCCGGGCGAACGGCACGGCCATAACATCGTCGCGAATGACTTCAATTATAGCGCGGACGGCGTACAAAAAGTTGCCCCCGGCGGCTCCTATCCGGCAGGCAGTCTGAGCTGTATAAGCTGCCACGATCCGCACGGCAAGTACAGAAGGGATTTAACCGGAGCTATCGCGACGACCGGCAAACCCATACGGAGCTCAGGCTCCTACAATACCAGCGTGGACCCTGATGCCAATTTCTCCGTCGGTGTTTTCCGGTTGCTGGGCGGAAATGGCTACTCTCCGGATTCCCTGGGGGGGGCGTACGCTTTTACGAACGACTCACCGGCAGCCGTGGCGCCGAGCTCCTACAACAGGACGGAGGCGACCACGCAGACCCGCGTTGCCTATGGGAAGGGCATGTCTGAGTGGTGCGCAAACTGCCACACGAACATGCATAATGACAACTATCCCTCGACCCTGCGGCACCCCGCGGGAAATGCGGCCAAACTTCTGGCAATAGCCAACAACTACAACAGTTATGTAAAGTCCGGCGACCTCACGGGAACATCCGCTTCGTCATACACATCCCTTGTGCCCTTTGAAGAAGGGGTGACGGACCAGAGCATCGCAAGCTACACGCAGCTCAAAGGCCACGCGCTAAACACCGATGCGCAGCTCGGCGGCCCGGATGCCACTAATTCCAACGTGAGCTGCATGTCATGCCACAGGGCCCACGCGTCAGGATGGGACAGCATGACGAGGTTCAACGTCGGCTACGAGTTCATGATCGGGGCGGATTCAACGGGCGCCCCGGCCTATCCGGGCACCGATTCAGCCTATGTCAGCGCCGCTGCCGCCCAGGGACGCACCGTGGCGGAGACCCAGAAGGCGTACTATGACAGGCCTGTGACGAAGTTTGCGGCATATCAGAGGGTGCTTTGCAACAAGTGCCATGCCAAAGACTAATTGAGCTGATGGTCGTTATCAGCATCGCACAATTCAAGGGCCGGCATGTGCCGGCCCTTTTTTAATCTCTTGAGTTTTCAAGCGGTTTGTGTTTTAATCGTCATCATTGAGAAAGCTGTTGCAGGGAACGACGCATACTGTCTTAGCTAAAGAGGGTTTTGTGAAGGGTATTGTTCTCATATTTATTATATCTTCTTTGCTTTTCCCGGCCTGTTCCGCCGTGTCTTCTCTCGTCAAACCGGCCCTTGAAGAGGAGGGAGAGGTCTATGTTTATATCGAGCCCTTTCCCCAGGACGCAGAGCGGCTGCGGTTTCAGCTTGAGGAACTTTCTGTTGTTCGGGGCGACGGGACCTCGGTCCCGCTATCCCTCTCATTGAGAGAGTTTAAACGCAGCGACATGCTCAGACAGAGGCTCGTCGCTTCGGGACGGTTAGCACCGGGCCGTTATACCGGCCTGTCATTCAAAACAAAGGACGCCTCATTGCGGACAGAGGAAGGAGAGGTTGCTCTTCTCGTGCCTGCGGAGCTTCTCAGAATAAACTTTTCCTTTGATATAGTCAGGAAGAAGGCTGTGGTCCTCGACCTCTCACTGCAATACGGAGAGTCCGTCAAAGACCGGTCCGGATTCATGCCGTCATTTTCCATACTTATTCCGTCAAGACCCCTCGCAACGCTCACGGGTTACGTGACCAACCGCGATTCCCATGCGATCACGGTCTTCGACAAAAGATCAGGGCGGGTCGCCGGGGTCATACCTACCGGAAACGGCCCCCTGGGGGCGGCCCTTGATCAGAAACTCGCAAAGGCCTATGTCGCACTCGCGGATATCGATGCCGTCGATCAGATGGACGTGACGGACGGAAACATGATAAAGAGGCTGAATCTTACGACCGGCGACCGGCCCCGCGAGCTGGCCCTCACACCGGACGGCAGGTTTCTTCTGACCGTGAACGCCGGTTCGAGCTCGGTCAGCGTCGTAGACACCGTTTCCCTCATCGAGGTCAAGAGAATAGCCGTTGGAAATGATCCTCGTTCCGTTCTGGTCGACCCGGTGGGGAGAAGGGCATACGTCTTTAATGCGCTCTCCAATACCATTACCGTCATAGACATCGCGAACAAGGCAACGGCGGCCGTTCTCTCCACGGAGCCCGGGCCCGTGCGGGGCCAGTTCAACCGGAAGGGAGACAAGCTCTACGTCATCTACGAAGGCACCCCGTATCTTACCGTGATAGACCCGTTCTCGCTTTCGGTCATCAAGCGGATGTTTATCGGTCCCGGGGTGACCTCCATAAAAGTGAATACCACGACGGACATGATCTATCTCGGGAGGAAACACGACAGCACGGTCGAGGTGTATGATCCCTTTTCCCTGATGCCGGGAGATTTTATCGTTGTCAACAGCGGAGTGGGTTACCTGACCATAGACGGAGAGGCGAACAACCTCTTTGCGGTCCTTCCCGACAGGAGGACCGTGACAGCGGTCAATCTTATCAGCAAAAAGATCGTATTTGAGATGGATGTGGGTGACAATGCCTCATGGGTGACCATGATGGGAGAAAGGTAGCGCGAAGAACAATGCGGGCAAAAAAGACTGTTTTTTTGACCATAACGTTGTTCAGTCTCGCGCTCGTCATGCGGGGTCCGGCCATGGCTGACGGTATAAACGGATTTGTGGAACTCAACTACAACGCTCTTGACACGAAAACGAGTGACGCAACCGGTCTGTCCACGGAATCAAAACAAAGCAGCATTCTTGAACGATACAATCTCTCCCTTGAGCGGTCCCTCTATCCCTATCTCAAACTGAGGGCCGGGGGTCTTTTTGAAAAGACCTTCACGAACATCACGATCGACGATGTGGACACGCGATCATCCGATGCAAAAACAAACCCCTTCGTTGATCTCACGCTCCGCAATCCTTTCATCACGGCAGGGGCCGGTTATAACAAGAGGGAAGAGAAGCAGGACACCCGCGGCCTGTCTTCCTCGACGACGATACGGGACACCTATAACGCCATTTTCGGACTGAGGCCCGAGGGACTCCCGACACTGGACACGCTGTTCACGCGGACCGATACCTATGATAAGGCGCGCCTCTTTCAGAATAATGAGAACGACTATTTTTCCCTGAGCTCGAGGTACAAGCCGGTGAAGGACCTCGACCTGCGATATCAGTTCACCTCCAATGATGCAAAGAACCTCTTGACTGACGTGGATGTTAAAGTCTTGACCCAGACCGGCAAGGCAACGTACTCCGGCCAGTTTTTTAATAATAGAATTTCCCTGTATTCGAGTTATAATATATCACGGCAGGAAACGGAAGC
>DATDRO010000342.1:0-8127 GCA_035291685.1 Nitrospirota bacterium
CGGGCCAGCAAGGTCTTGCCCGTTCCCGGGGGGCCGACGAGGAGCACGCCTTTGGGGATCTTGCCGCCGAGTTTCTGGAACTTCTGAGGGTCCTTCAGGATCTCGATGATCTCCTGGACCTCAACCTTGGCCTCGTCCATGCCGGCCACTTCACTGAAGGTCACCTTCTTCGAGTTTGCGCTCAGAAGCCGCGCCTTGCTCTTGCCGAACGAGAGGGCCTTGTTGCCGCCCGCCTGCATGTTGCGGATGATGAACATGAACCAGACGGCCATGAGGATGAACGGCGCCCAGACGGCGATGAAGTTCCAGGCCGAATCCTTCACGAGCTCCGATTTGATCTTCACCTTTTTTGCCCGCAGGTCTTTGACGAGGTCCGGGTACTGCGGAGGCAGGACGATCTTGAACGATTTCCCCGTCGTATAGGTCCCTCTCAGCTCGGGCCCCTCGATCGTGACGTCGTACACTTCGCCGGACTCAACCTTGTCGAGGAAGTCGGTAAAGCTCGTCTCTATCGCGGCCGGCCTGGCCGGATTGAGAAAATGGAGCATAAGCACTGCCAGCATGACAAATAACAGAATCAGCGCCAGATTTTTATAAAATGCGGTCACAGACAAAAACCTCCAGAGCTCGTTCATTCGAATGGTGTTATCCGGAATAATAACATATTCTCAATTGCATGACAATAGCTATCCGTCCCGATGCTTTCGAGAAATCCACCCTTTTGCCACCCTGGGCGGAGCGAAGGGTCTCGCAACATCGGGATTCCATGAGATTCTTCACTTCGTTCAGAATGACATTTTTTACTTTATTGCTGTTTCGCGAGAGCCTCGTTCCTTTCCTCCATTGGGAGAACGGCAATGTACGGCAGGTTCCGGTAGCGGTCCTCGTAGTCAAGGCCGTACCCCACGACGTACTTGTTCGGGATGCGGAAACCCGCATAGTCGGCCTCTATTTTCACCGTGCGGCGCTCGACCTTGTCCAGCAGGACGCATACCTTGAGAGAGGCCGGTCCCCGTTCCAGGAGCATCTGCTTTATATAGTCGATCGTAACGCCGGAATCCATGATATCTTCCACCAGGAGGACGTCCTTGCCCCTGATATTGTTCTTGATGTCGGCAAGCATCTGCACCGGATTTCCCTGGTTCCGGGAGGCCGAGCTCGTGCAGTGTATGAAATCCATCCGCACGGAAATCCTGAGCGAGCGCAACAGGTCGGACATAAAGAACAGGGCGCCCTTGAGCACGCCGATGACGAGCAGTTCCTTGTCCGCATAGTCCGACGAGATCCTTGCGCCGAGTTCGTGTATCTTCCGCTGTATCTCCTCGCTGGTGAACAACGGTTTCCCGAAATCAATACCTACCATAGCGGTTTCTCCTGCCTTTGTGAGTGACATAGAAAAAGTCATTTACCGCGCAGTCGCCGAGGATGCATTAAGTTAAGAACGAGGGATGATGGAGGAGGGACGATGGAGGCCTGATTTTTAAAAATCACTATCTTCCCTCTTCCGTCGTCTCTCAGCTATCGGATTTCCCGTGATCTTCTCCGCATCCCGATTATCACCGTTCTCTTTGTTCCGGCCCCGGGGAGAAACCGTTCATCCGTCCTCATGCCGATCACCCAGATCACGTCCTCTTTTGAAGCGAGGATCGGGATGGCGTCCCTTTTCCGTCTCGGGACCTTTTGGTCCACAAAGTAATCCTGGAGCTTTTTGCTTTTCCCTTCCATGCCGGAAGGGCAGAACCGGTCTCCGGGCCGCCTGGTCCTTATTTCGAGAGGCAGGCCTATTTTATCATAATCGAACCCGGCCTGCCAGAGATAATTTTCATCCCGGGCTTCAGCGTGACCGTCGAATAACCATGCCTCCGCTTCCAGGAAAATTTCGGGGATGATGGTTACTCCCGGGACGGAAAGTTCTGAGCGGAATTCGGGTATTTCCGTTGCAGGGCGCAGGAAAAAAGTGTCATACTCACGCTCTACGATGAGGCCTGAGGCCAGGTTCATGGCCCTGCCTGTTTGCGCTCCGGACATGAAGCGGACCGCGTCCTCGATCTGATCGTACGACAATTCAACAAGACCGTCATCGACTTCGTTGACAGCCGTTCGCAGTATTCTGCGTTTGAGAGCGGGCTGGAGAGCGTTAAATTCATCCCGCTTGAGGCGCATGCCGTTTTCTTCCCGGACAGCCACTCCGGGAGAGACCGCGGCGAGATATGCTTCGATCGCTTCGTTCTCATCCCTGAGGATGGTTGCCTCGGACGCGAGCGTTTCGACGATCCTCGGGTTGAAGGCCCGTAAAACGGGCATGATGTCCTGCCGGACCCTGTTCCTCGTATACACGGGCTTGCTGTTGGAAGGATCGGTTACGAACTCGATCCCCTGCGCGTGAAGGTATTCCAGCACCTCTTCTCTCGTCACCTCTATCAACGGACGGATGATGTTCTCTCTGACCGGTGGAATGGCGGAGAGTCCCGAGGTCCCCGCGCCCCGAATGAGCCTCATGATGAGGGTCTCGGCCTGGTCCGAGGCCGTGTGGCCGACGGCGATCCGGGAGGCGCCGACCTTTTCCGCGACCCTGTTCAGAAAACCGTACCGCACCTCGCGCGCCCCGGCCTGAGCGGACAACCCGCGCTCCCGGCAGAATGCCGGAACATCGAACTGCTCGATCGTGGCGGGGACTCCCATTTTTTTTGCCGTTTTCTCCACGAACAGCGCCTCATCCGCGGATTCACTGCCGCGGAACCGGTGGTCGAGGTGCGCGACGTGGAGGGAGAGATCGCGGTCCTTTACAAAAGACCGAAGGACGCTCAGGAGGCAGACAGAGTCCGGCCCGCCCGACACGGCAACCAGCACCGTCTCGCCGGCTTTCAGCATGTCGTATTTTGTGACGGTTTCTTTGACCTTTTTGAGCAGCATGTGAAGTAAAATAAAGCACCAAATCCCAGGCGCCAAGCAACAAATAAATCCCAAACTTCAATCACCAACTGTCAAACAGTCCGCGTTTTGGTTATTGAAATGTATTGGGAACTGGTGATTTGCAAATTGGAACTTCTCGTCATGTTCGAAAAGAACAATGTAAGGAAGCATGACCGTTATGATACCGCAACGAGGATGAAGACCGGCAAATGACAGGGGAGAAAAATGGTGGCGGTGCAGGGACTCGAACCCCGGACACAGGGATTATGATTCCCCTGCTCTACCAGCTGAGCTACACCGCCCCGAAAAATTTACGGGGGTAAGATACTGTATTCAAGTCCTTTTGTCAAGGAAAAGTGCGTCTGGATCCGGAGTTTATTCCTTGAATCTCGTTTCCTCTTTCTGTATTTTTTCCATGTTCTCTTTATGCTGCTTGCAGGTGATGCAATAGCGGGCGAGGGGGTTCACCTCGAGGCGTTTGATGTCGATCTCCTGGCCGCACTCTTCGCACAGGCCGTAGGTGCCGTTCTGGAGCTTGCGGAAGGCATCGGCGATATCCTTATACTGTTCATACTTCATCTCAAGGAGCGAATAGTCTATGCCCTGGTCCATGTCCTGCAAAGACAGGTCCCCGCTGTCCATCGCGGAGTCAACCTTCTGTCCCGCCTCCGTGGAGAGCTTGCGGCCCATCTGCTGCTCCAATTCCTTTACCACCTCCGCGCGCTTCCTGTAGAGGATCTTTTTGAGGTGCTCGCTCCGTTTCGCGGTGAGCGGGGATTTTGGCGGCTGTTTCTCCGCTTCTCCGGGACGACGGGGCCGTTTTGCCGGTTTGTCCGCCGATTTCTTTTTGGCCGTTTTCTTTTTTGCCATGCCGCCCTTTTTCTGAACGGGTTTTTTTATCGTCTTTTTCTTTGTTTTTGGTTTTGCCTTTTTTTTGGAGCTCTTTTTTACGGCCATTGATTAAACCCTCCTGAACATTCCGTTCCTGTTTTTATATTATAGTTGTCTATTAAAGCACATGCAAGACAATTTGTCACGGGGGAAACCGTTAAAGCGTGAAAAGGGAATAATCATAAAAACACGCTCTGAAGCGGCTGCTCTCTCTTTTACAATCAATGCGTTATGCTCCGCAGCCGCTTTTTTGACGCTCTTTCGCGTTGCTTTGCTCTCCGATTGCCGCATTCGTAAATTCCCTTTACATCCTCCCTGATTTGTAATATTCTTGTAATTGATAGTGAAGGAAGCCTGACCCCCTCGGGCTGCTGAAGCCGTGTCGTTTTCCGGGGATAAACGGAGTTTGCGTATGGCAGAAAACATACCGGGTACCGCGGCGGCCGCGCCCAACAACAGGGGCCGCATCATCATGGTCGTGGACAGCAACGCCAACGACCTCTTCTATACCTCCATACTTCTCCAGCGATTGGGGTACCAGGTCTGCAGCGCCAAGACCGTCGAGGATGCCCTCGCCATGCTGTCCGCCGCCCTTCCCGCGGTCATCATCACGGAGCTCAACCCTTCACCGTCAAACAGCGTGAGCCCGCTCGATCGGTTCAAACAGGACCCTCGTACCGCCTCTCTTCCCGTCATCGTCCTGTCCCTGTCCGGAGACATGATCGCCAAGAAGCGGTGCCTCGAGGCAGGAGCGGCCGATTTTCTCGCCAAGCCGATCCAGGCCGACGAGTTATATCGGACTATCCAGGCGGTGATCGAGCCCAACCCGCGGGAGCGCATTCGCATCCAGACGAGCATCCCGCTGAGCGTGAATAACGCGCCGCTGGACTACAATGCAGGCGAGTGCGGCACGATGCTGTCCGAGCAGGGCATGTACGTGCGCACGCTCAAGACCTCGCCGGCGAAAACAACGCTCTCGGTGACCATGACCATCAAGGGCAGGACGATCGCCCTGGAAGCGGAGCTTCTCTACAGCCAGCAGCTTGGCCAGGGGCCGGCTGGGCAGCCGGGTATGGGGCTCAAGTTCGTCAGGATCTCGCCGGAAGACCAGGAGTTCATAAAGCAGTACATTCACGATGAGGTTGCCGGGGACATCGCGCCGAAAAAACGATGATCGGCACCGCCCGGCTTGACCCCCATGCCCCGGAACGGATGACAAAGGAGGGACAGCGTGTGGCGGAAATGAACGGTGAAGAGAGAAAGAGACGGTATGTTCTTGTGGTGAGCAGCAACGTCGACGACCGTTTTTCCATGAGCATGATGCTCCAGCGGTTGAGCTACAACATCTGTACCGCCAGCACCGTGGAGGAGGCGATCGAGTTCATGTGCGTAGCGCCGCCTTCCGGCATTCTCGCGGAAGCGGGCCCGACCGGTTCAGGCCTTCTTGCACGGATCAAGAAGGACCCCCGCTTTTCGGACGTCCCGCTCATCCTCCTGTCTCCGCCTGACCGGGCATTGGAAGAACGGGCCCGCAAGGGGGAATTCGCCGCCTGTCTCAGGAAACCCGTGGATGTCGAGGAACTCTACCGGGCCGTCGAGTCGGTCATCGAGAAGGGTCCGCGCCGGAACATCAGGATCGCCACCAACCTGAAAGCGAAACTGGAAGGCCAGGGCGCCGGGAGCGACGGCTATGCCACGGTGATCTCGGAGTACGGGATGTTCTTTCGTACGCTCGATCCTCTGCCGGCGAATACGCGTGTACCGGTGGACCTCGAGATCAAAGGCAGGTCCATAAAGATCGAAGCCGTCGTCCTGTACAGCTGTTCGGTCGACGACGGGCCATTCAAGGAACCCGGCATGGGACTCAAGTTCTCCCGCATCGCGCCGGCGGACCAGGAGCACATCCGGCAGTTCATCCGCGAGGAGCTCACGAGGGGCATCGCGCCGGACAAACGATGACAGACGTCACTGAAGAAGTTCTTCGCTGCGAAAAACAGCTTTCCAAACTCAAGGAATTACCTCTTTATGGAAACAGCGATATTCGGCCTGCGGTTCAAGTCCCATGAGGCCCTGCAGCCTGCGATCGAAGACCTGAGGCTCTTTCTCGAAAGCCCCCGGAAAGAAGGCAAAAAAGAAAGGCATGGCGATGCTCTCGCCAACTATCTTCAGCACCTGGCGCGCGTCGAAGAGTTCGAGAAGGACCGGCAGCGGGGCATGGGGCAGACGGACTTTCACGAAAAGATGCTTCTCGGCGTGCTCTCTCACTCCCATTTTTTCACATCGTCCCTCAAGTCGGCTGTTGAACAATACCAGTACCACTGCCATGCGCTGATGACGATCGATCTCAGGAAACCCCTGGTCTTTATCAAGTCCGCTGAGGAAGAAATAAAGAGGTTCAATCCCAAAAGCAAAGACGATCAGACCAGGATGGCGAGGCTCCGGGGCATGATCGACCAGCGAAGCAAGGACCTCGAAACGCTCAAGGGGCACTGGCCCATGCTCGGCGATGAACTGTACCACATTGCCGTCTATATCACGGACAATCTCCTCAAGATACGGAAGCTCTGCGAGTCGTCAATAACGGTCCTCGTCGGCCTGCAGATCGGCGGCGAAAAAACAGGCCAGATGATAGAAGACATCAAGGCGCACTTCAAGGAGCAGGTGCGGGAGTATCTCCAGCTCGGGCCGGTCACCAAACAGTACGTGGAATCGCTGCAAGATGAGGTGGCGAAGCTCTCGAAGCAGTTGTCCCAGCAGGTCCTGGAAGACATCTACGCCGTCACCCGGGTGTACGAGGCGCTGCACGATCACGCGCAGAAGATCGGCGGCGAGCTCGACGGCCTGATACGCCAGGTCAAATCCAAACAGCACAAGAGCATCGATGAGGACCGGGACCTGTTCGGCAGGATCGAGAAGACCCTTATTTCCCTCGTTTCCGATTATCATCTCGACACGGCAATGCCGAAAGACGCCCGCTCCGGCGACAAGCATGACAAGCTGCTCTTCGAAAAAAGGAAAGAGATGCTCGATCATCTCTTCGACCTCTTGAAAAAGGGGATGAGCGGGCAGGGATGAAGAAGAACAAATCCTTCTCCGCGTCCTCCGCGGTAAAAAATGATTCGTGACCCCGTGAATATTTCCGGCAACAACAAATGGGACGTCATCATCATCGGCGCGGGCGCAGCGGGGCTTCTGTGCGCCATCGAGTGCGGAAAGCGAGGCCGGTCAGTGCTCGTGCTGGACCACGCGGAGCGGACCGGCTCCAAGATACGCGTCTCCGGCGGCGGACGGAGCAATTTCACGAACCTGAACGTGACCCCCGACCACTATCTCTCCCAAAATCACCATTTCTGCAAATCCGCGCTTGCCCGTTTCACGCCGCGCCATATTCTTTCCCTCGCGGAGAAACACGGCGTCGCGTATTACGAAAAAGAGGCGGGCCAGATCTTCTGCGTCAAGAGCTCCCGCGGGATCATCGCCCTGCTCGGGAAGGAGTGTGAGCAGGCAGGTGTGGAGACCCGGCTGAAATGCCGCGCTACGGACATCGGAAAAACAGGGGGCTTCTGCATCACAACGGACCAGGGTCTGTTCCGTTCGGATTCGCTGGTCATTGCCACGGGAGGGCTTTCCTATCCCGGCCTCGGAGCCAGCGGCTTTGGCCACGAAACGGCCAGGCGGTTCGGGCTCAATGTCACGGCGCTTCGGCCGGCGCTCGTACCCTTTGTTTTTCACGCGCGGGACCGGAGAGTCTTTCAGGAGCTTGCCGGCATCTCCCTTGACGCGGCCGTGTCGTGCGGCCCCGGGCGGTTCCGCGGCAATATCCTGTTCACCCACCGGGGACTGAGCGGGCCCGCGGCGCTCCAGGCATCGCTCTTCTGGGAGTCCGAAGAGCCCCTGAAGATCGATCTCTTTCCTGAAACGGACATCCTCGACGTTTTCCAGTCCAGGCGGCAGAGCACGATGGAGATGCGGAACCTGCTGGCGGGATATTTTCCCAAACGGTTCGCCCAGGCGTGGTGTGATCACAGGATCCGGTCAAAGCCGATCGATCACTATTCGGATAAAGAATTAAAAGAGATCGCCAGGGGAATGCGCGCGTGGGAGATCATTCCCCAGGGTACCGAGGGATACAAGACCGCGGAGGTGACCGCAGGAGGGGTGGATACGGATGAGCTCTCTTCCAAGACCATGGAGTCGAGGAAGACGCCCGGCCTCTATTTCATCGGCGAGGTCATGGACGTAACGGGACAGCTCGGCGGATACAATCTGCACTGGGCCTGGGCCTCGGGATATGCCGCCGGGCAGTATGCATAGAGGTCGTTT
>DATDRO010000343.1:0-8192 GCA_035291685.1 Nitrospirota bacterium
CATATCTCCCCGGTCCGTCCAGGAAGCGAGAAAGGTCGTATCGGAGAGAGGGCTGTCGCACGTCGTGAAATGTGAAACCGGGGACGTCAACGATCTGCATTTTCCAGAGGGGACCTTTGATCACGTAATTTGTCAGGCCGTCATCATGTTCGTGGACCAGTTCAGGGCATTGTCCGAGGTTCACCGCGTCTTGAAACAGGGAGGGATGTTCGCCGGGCTTGAATTCAGCTGGAAGAAAAATCCGACTGTTGACGTGCGGGAAAAAACGCTCGGCGTCTGCGGCTGCACGACCCTGGATTTCCATTCGCTCGACGGATGGCTGGACAAACTGAACGCGGCCGGCTTCGCCCGGGTGAAGGGCGCCGAGCACCCCTTCGGCCTTTTGAGCCTGAGAGGGTTCCTGCGCGACGAGGGGCCGGCAAACAGCTTTCAGATCGCAATGAAGGTCATGGGCCGGAGGGCGACCATGATCAGAATGTCGGAAATATGGGGCCATTTTTCGCGCCACAGCGAATACTACAGCTATGCCGTCTTCGCGGGAGAAAAGAGCGGTCGTGAAGTTTGAAGTTTGGCTTCAATAGGTGGCTGTATTGGTCTGACCGGTGATCGCGGGTTATTCTGAGGGTTGTTTCTTAAGTAATTCGGGGACTTCCGCTGATACCTCCTGGCTTGGGACCTTTGTGGTTATTTATGATAAAAAAGACTTGCTATTTATTTTATAACGTGTATTATACCCGTCGACTGTTCAACATCATGGCGGGAAATTGGTTGTAGGTCCTGTTCTACACTTCTTACACCCACCATTCAATTTCATCGATCACTGACCCCCCTTGCTTTCAGTTTCCATTCTGAATTTGCGGCAGCATGCATGGTTGGCGAACGATGTGAGTTTGCCGGTCATATTTGTGCTGTTGCCGTCATCGTTCTCAAGGACACCGGTGTGCCCTTGCGGCCCGCACGCTAACCCCTGACCCGGAGAATCCGGAACCAACACGTCTTTTGACAGGATATACTGGATGGAAAGTTTATCCGGTTGATCCTGCCGAAGAAATGCATTGGTATGTCATTAACCATTCTGACGCCGGCCATTTCGGTCCGGACGCAGAAACACAAAGGAGTAACATGTCTTTTTCAGAATTGCAGCTTGCACCATCCATTCTCAAGGCCATCGGCGTATGCGGCTATGCCGCGCCCACGCCCATCCAGGCGCAGGCGATTCCCAAGGCACTGGCCGGTCATGACCTGATCGCCACTGCCCAGACCGGGACCGGCAAGACCGCGGCATTCGTGCTACCGGCCCTGCAGCGTCTGAGCGTTCCGTCAACTTCACCCGGCAAGTCGAAAGGTCCGCGCGTGCTCGTGCTCACCCCGACCCGCGAACTGGCGAACCAGGTGACCGATGCGGTCCGCGTATACGGCAAGTTCATGCGTCTCAGGACCGGAGCGATACTCGGCGGCATGCCGTACTTTGAACAGCAGAGGCTCTTGTCCCAGCCCGTTGATCTGATCGTGGCAACCCCGGGACGGCTCATCGACCACCTGGAGAACGGCCGCATTAATTTTTCGCGCCTTGAACTCCTGGTGCTGGATGAAGCCGACCGCATGCTCGATATGGGCTTCAGCGAGGCCGTGGACCTGATCGCGGCCGCGACCCCGGCCAATCGCCAGACCCTCCTGTTCACGGCCACCATGGACGACGCCATGGCAAAGCTGGCCCGGCGTCTCCTGAAAGACCCGGTGCGGATCGAAGTTGCGGGGAAACAGGTCACTCTCGAGCAGATCGAGCAGCGGCTCCATGCCGCCGACGACATGCAGCACAAGAACCGGATGCTCAAACACCTTATCGCCGACAGCGGCATGACCAGGGCGATCATCTTCTCCAGCACCAAGCGCAATGCGGACCAACTGGCCCAGGAGCTCTTTGCCCAGGGGCACGCGGCAGCGGCCCTGCACGGAGACATGAACCAGAACGCGCGCAACCGGACCATCATGAATATGCGGCGCGGGAAAGTGCGCCTGCTCGTGGCGACCGACGTGGCCGCGCGCGGCCTCGATGTCCCCGGCATTACCCACATCATCAACTATGACCTGCCCAAATTCGCCGAGGATTACGTGCACCGCATCGGCCGGACCGGGCGGGCAGGGGCCGACGGCATCGCGATCTCTTTTGTATCGCAGAATGACGTAGACTCTCTCGGCAGGATCGAACGGTACACGCGCCAGACCCTGCGGCTTGTCGAGATCGCGGGGCTTGAGCCAAAACGCTCTTTGCGTCGTGGTGGTGCGAGCAGAAATCCCGGCTTTACCGCGGGCAGGGGACCGGGCGCCGGAGCGAAGAAAGGCTACGGGCCGAAGACCTCGACACGTAAACCATTTGCGTCAAAATTCAAAGGGAAGTCACAGGAAGACAAGGCTTATACCTGGGGCCGGAAGGCGGGCGTAAAGAGTGATGGCGGCAAATCGGGAGATTTCCGAAGTCGCAGGTCCGAGCGTCCGGCACGCTGGGCGTAAGACGACGTCAGTCAGGAGTCAAAGAGGGAGGATGGAAGAGGGAAGTCCGTCTTCCATCTTCCCTCATGCAATTTCAATCGGCCTATCGATCCATTCGCTGATATAACCTCAATATCTTTTCGTTTTTTGCCGTGCTCACCAAGTTTCTTTTCTTCGCTTCACAATCATAAACACTGCTTCTTCGCATTCTTAAAAAAATCGGCTGTTTTTTTCTCATATTTGCAAAGGAGCCTGGAGTGTATTTTTCTGAAAAATGAATGAGTTAGGTTCTGGCATGGTTGATGCAAAATACTCTGACAGAAACACAATGCTAATGAAAGGAGGAAAAAACAATGAAAACCTCATTCGCAAAAAAAGGCTTATATGTCGGAACAGGTGCGGGGCTGGTGATCTTTGTTCTGTTCGGGCTTCTGCCGGGAAGTCTCCTGGGAGGCGTAGCAGGCCTCAACATCGCGGGCTGGCTTTTTGGACAGCCGGTTGAATCCGCGCTCCTCTCAAGGATCATTGTATTCCTGTTCATGCTTATCGGCACCCTGGTATCGGGCGTTGTGATCGTAACGGGGGTGTCCGTAATCGGCTGGGTCACCGGCTCGGTGATCGACTCAAGGACGCATGAAAAAGTTGTTCGGACAGACGACACATTCGCTGCGGCTCACAAGAGGTAGTCACAGCAGATAACAAAATCGTAAATTCGGTCAGCGGGAAAAACAGGAACGAATGCAGAAGGCGGTGAGAGATCACCGCCTTATTTTTTGGGCAACTCGGCGCAGGGGTACGTCAAAAGAATATATTTTCGGGTTCTTCGCAGTTCAAAAAGCCCCTGCATCCTGTGAACGGCGGTGCAGAAAAAGAAAATGGATCGTGAGCTTCCAGGACATTTCAGGTCTGATCAGGATACTGTTTCTTGGGGCGGCCCGTCGCTTGGCCGCCTTTGCATGCCCGATATATTATATGATTTTCAATTTTCAACCGGCAGAGAGGATCAACCCTTCGATGCCCGGTCGACCCATTCTACCAATTCTATTTTTTCCTTGGGTGCGCCGTCCATGCGCGCAAGTTGCCTCTCGCTCCGGTAGAGGATGAAGGTAGGAGTTGCCCTTACGGTAAATCGGGAAGCCAGCGCCGGCTCCGCGTCCACGTCGACCCTCACAACTTTCATCTGTCCTGCCCTCCATTTCGCCAAGTCGTTCACAACCGGCTCGACCATCCGGCAGTAACCGCACCATTTGGCCCAGAATTCAACCAGAACAAGGCCGGGCCAGTCGCTGATCTCCTTGTCGAATGTCGCGGCCGTGGCGTTGACCGGCGCAAGGGGAAATTCGAGCGGGGTCTTGCAGTTGCCGCAGATGGGGCGTTGTTCCAGCTTCTCCACGGGAACATTATTGAGCGTCCTGCAGGATTTGCAACGTATGAGAACCGCATCGCTTGACATGGAATTTCTATTATTATAGCACGATGGAAGCGGGAAGTTCAGCCACAGATGGTGCTGCGGCTGAAGGTTAAGGCTGAGGCTTAGGCTGAGGCTGCAATTCTAAACCTTAACCTGGATCTCAACCTGAATTGTCCATCCTTGGCAAACATGGTTATTGTGTTTTCCCCGCACATCGTAAAAATGCAACTATAATATAATTATGTCACAAACTTCCGACAAGAACATATTGAAGATCGATGGCTCGTACGGCGAGGGCGGCGGCCAGATCCTTCGCACGGCGCTCGCGCTTTCCTGTGTGTTCAGGAGACCGATCGAGATCGCGAACATCCGCAGGAGCCGGAAGAAACCGGGGCTTATGCCGCAGCATTTGACCGCGGTCAAGGCTGCATCGGCCGTAAGCCACGCCGTTGTTGAGGGGGCGGAGCTTTCATCGACCACGCTCCGTTTTTTGCCAGGCCACCTCACGGGAGGAGAGTATTTATTCGACGTGTCGGAGAAAAAAGGCAGCGCAGGCAGCACTTCTCTTGTGCTCCAGACGATCCTGCTTCCCCTCTGTTTTGCCGAACATCAGTCGAGGGTCACCGTGATCGGCGGCACACATGTACCATGGAGCCCGTCCTTTCATTATTTAAAGCATGTTTTTTTACCTGTTTTATCGCGCCTCGGGGTGATGGCCGAGCTCAATATCGAGAAGTGGGGCTGGTATCCCATAGGAGGAGGAAAGGTTGCGGCTACGGTCAATCCCCAAAAAGAATTTCTTCCGCTGAATATTGTTGAGCGGGGAAAGTTTGTGCGCGTGACCGGCATTTCGGCGGTCTCTAACTTGCCACAAGACATCGCCAGGCGTCAGCGGGACCAGGCACTCAAGACACTTTCACAGAAAAGAATTGACGCGGATATTGAGATCGTCTCTGCCCCTTCGCCGGGCAAGGGAACGACCGTGGTTCTGCTGGCGCAGTATGAAAACATCACCGCCGGTTTCGACAGCCTCGGCGCTATTGGCAAGAGGGCGGAGGAAGTGGCCGACGAGGCATGCAATGCTTTCTTCGAATATATTGATGCAGGCGGCGCCCTCGATCCGCACCTCGCCGATCAGATAATTCCTTATCTTGCTCTCGCAAAAGTGCCTTCAATATTCACCACGAGCCGCGTCACGCAGCATCTGTTTACGAACATCTGGGTCGTGAAGCAGTTTATGGAAATTGATATTCAAGTAGAAGGAAAAGAGGGAGGGCCGGGGGCGGTCAGAGTCCAGGGACGGAGAATACTGTGAAGGCGGATACTGTGAAGGCGGATGTTGCCATTCCGCCCTTTTTCATATACAATGCAATGAAGAGGATGGAGGAGAGAAAATAACAATGCAGGAACGGACGAAAAACCCCTTTGTCTTTCGCGTCTCGCAAGAGGCACTGAGGGACTTTAAAGATGCCTCAGCCGAAGCCAAGTTGAACTGGCTCGAAGAGGCGAACAGGTTCGTTGACGATTTTGTTCCTCCGCAGAAGGTGGAGAGATGGAAGAAGAGCTCCAAGCCATAATGTTGTTGTCCTGAATCTTGCATCCGGCATCCTGCGTCGTTTCACCGTGTTCCCGCGTCTCCCATTCTCCCCCTCGTTATTTGCCCGCCCTCTGCTCCATGTTTATTAAGGTTCATATTGCTTTCCCTTTCTTCCTGGTTTATAATCCACCCCGAAAAGAGTCACAAGTCAGGAGTCAGGAGGGTTTTAGTTTGGCAACGACCTATACCGCAAAAGACATCACCGTACTCGAAGGGCTGGAGCCGGTACGCAAGCGACCGGCAATGTATATCGGCTCCACGGACTCGCGCGGACTTCATCATCTTGTCTGGGAAATGCTGGACAATGCCGTGGACGAGGCCCTGAACGGGTACTGCACGGAAATAAAGGTAACGATAGAGAAGGACGGCGGCGTGACCGTGACGGACAACGGCCGCGGCATCCCCGTGGACATCCATCCTAAGACCAAACGGCCCGCCATCGAGACCATTCTCTGCACGCTCCACGCGGGCGGCAAGTTCGACCACACGGTGTACAAATCCTCGGGCGGCCTCCACGGCGTGGGCGCATCCGTGGTGAACGCGCTTTCCGAGGTGTTCATCGCCACGTCCCGGCGCGACGGGTTCGAGTGGACGCAGGAGTTCTCCCGCGGCAAGCCCAAGGGCAGCCTCAAAAAGGGGAAGCCCACACGAGCGCACGGCACGTCCATCTACTTCAGGCCTGACCCGGACATTTTCTCGAAGACCTTTTTCAACTTCAAGAGCATAACCGAGACAGCGGAGAGCAAGGCTTTTCTCAACAAGGGCCTCAAGATCACCATAGAGAACAAGGTGGACGCGGAAAAAGCGGTCACCTTTCAATACGACAACGGCATCAAGGACTATATCACGCGGATCGTTCAGGGGACACAACTTGTGAACCCGGAGCCATTCTATTTCGAAAAAGAGGACGACTTCAGGATCGAGTGCGCGTTCCACTGGACCATAGCCACGGACACGGAGATCCACTCGTACGCGAACTCGATCAACACGTCCGACGGCGGCACGCACGAGCAGGCGGTCAAGACCGCGCTGACCAAGGCGGTGCGCGCCTATGCCGAGCGGAAGAACCTCATCCCGAAGAACATCAAATCCATCGCGCCCGAGGACGTGTACGAAGGGCTCTACGGCATCATCAGCCTCCTCGTCAAGAACCCGCAGTTCCAGGGGCAGACCAAGGAGAAGCTGAACAACCCTGAGATCAGCTCTCCCCTGGAAACGGCGGTCAAGACTGCCTGCGAGGCGTACCTGCTCGCGAACCCCACCATGGCGGACGCGGTGGTGAAGCGCGTGCTGCTTGCGGCCGAGGCGCGGCTTGCCTCGCGCGCGGCCAAGGAGAACGTATCGAGGAAGCTCTCGTCCCTCAAGCTGAACCTGCCGGGCAAGCTCGCGGACTGCTCTTCGAGCCGGGTGGAGGACACGGAGCTGTTCATCGTGGAAGGAGATTCCGCAGGCGGCTCGGCCAAGATGGCGAGGGACCGGAAGACCCAGGCCGTGCTCGCGCTCCGCGGAAAGATCCTGAACGTGGAGCAGGTGGCGTCGCTCGAAAAGATCCAGACGAACAACGAGATCAAGAACCTCCTGGCCACGCTCGGCTGCGGCGTGGGCCAGCACTTTGACCTCGGCAAGCTCCGCTACAACCGCGTCATCCTCATGACGGACGCGGACGTGGACGGCGCGCACATCAGCGTGCTGCTCCTTACGTTCATCTATCGTTATATGCCGGAGCTGATCAACAAGGGCCACGTGTACCTCGCCATGCCGCCGCTTTACAAGATCGAGGTAGGCAAAGAGGTCCACTATGCCATGGACGAGATGGAGAAGGAGAAACTGCTCGCGAAGTTGAACGGGAAGAAGTTCGAAGTCGGTCGTTTCAAGGGACTGGGCGAAATGAACCCGGAGACGCTCAAGGAGACCACGATGAACCCTAAGACGCGCTCCCTGATGAAGGTGCAGGTGGTGGACCACAAGGCCACGAGCGACGTGTTCGAGCGGCTCATGGGCAAGGACCCCAAGGCGCGGTTCGTGTTTATTAAAGAACGGGCGGAGTTCGCGGAGCTGGATATTTAATTGATTGCGGATTGCGGAATGAAAACTCGGCCATCCCGGAATTTGGTGAAGGAGAAGGCGCCTCTCCTCGCTCGGTCGCGCAATCGCGCTGACTTTGCGCTCTTGCCGGGCGGGGCCGCCGAAGGCAATCAACGGAATATGTGCTGTTTTTACTTGCTGCATACAGGCGCTCCTGAGCGCGCCCTTCGTTCAGAGGCCGCCTTTTCCGACGATGTACCCTCATCTGCGATGAGCCGAAAACTCAAAGGAGACAATAATATGAAGATCATACCGTATACTGATGTCAAGGCAACTCATTTCGATAATGATAAGGCAAAAGGCGTGGCGGGACGCGTTGTTATCGGCAAGAATGACGGCGCGAACAATTTTTGTATGCGAGTTTTTGAGATTTCCGCCGGAGGGCATACGCCGAAGCATTCGCATGAATGGGAACACGAAATCTTCTTCCACTCAGGTGAAGGCGAGATCTTCAACAAAGGCCAGTGGAAACCCATCAAGGCCGGTAATGTTGCGTTCGTACCAGGTAATGAGGAACACCAGATAAAAAATACCGGAAAGGCGTTGTTGGTCTTTGCCTGTCTTATTCCATCAACAGCCCCTGAGTTGTAAAAATGGACAAGGGCGAAG
>DATDRO010000344.1:0-3533 GCA_035291685.1 Nitrospirota bacterium
TCGATCGAATATACCACGGAGGGGAAGCTCATCGGCCATATCTCCCTCGGGTATGAGATGCTGCTGGAGAAGATCAGGTCGCTTCCCCGGTTCCCGGAAGAGACCGCCATGCTGCTCAAACACATCATGCTCTCGCACCACGGCGAGTACGAATTCGGTTCGCCCAAGAGGCCGAAGATCCAGGAGGCGGTCGTCATCCACTATCTGGACGACCTCTCCGCCAAGGTCAACAACTTCCAGGCCACGCTCAAGAAAGAGAACATCGGGGAAGGCGAATGGACGGGGTTCAACAAGATGCACGAACGGTATCTTTATCGGCAGATCGCGCAGGCCCTTTCCGGCAGTTCTCCAACCGGAGACCCCGAGGATACGGAGGACGGAAGATCCGTCAGCGCCAGGGGGACCAGGGACGCGGGCCGGGGAGCAGCGAGAACTAGTGACGCCGCCGGCCCGTCCGGCAAACTGCCGCTGGATATCTAACGACATTCTTCGAATGTCGAAGTGAATAGTGAAGATTGCAAAATGAAAAATGCAAAATGAATGAACAATACTTTTGCACTTTGCATTTTGAAATTTGCATTGTATTGAGAGGTCTTCATGTTCGGAGTGCTTCGCGGCCTGCGGGACGGCCTGGCAAAGACGAGGAAGGATCTTTCCGACAGGATCGGCTCTCTTGTTCTCGGCGAAAAGATCGATGAGGCGTTCCTCGACGAGCTTGAGGAGGCGTTGATCTCTTCGGACGCAGGGGCGCAGACCGCCTCAGCAGTCCTCGCCGACCTTAAGGAACGGTTCCAGCGAAACGAGCTTTCCTCTCCCGCACAGGTGCGCGAGAGGCTCAAACAGATATTATTCGAGACCCTGTCCTCCTCTTTCTCCCCGTTCTCCCTGACGTCGTCGCCGTATACCATCCTCATGATCGGAGTGAACGGCACGGGCAAGACCACCACGATCGGAAAACTCGCGCACCGGCTTCGGCATGAGGGCAAGAGCGTTATCCTCGCGGCGGCGGACACCTTCCGCGCGGCGGCCTCCGAGCAGCTTTCGATCTGGGGAGAGCGCGCGGGCATCCCCGTGATCAAACACCGCGAGGGAGCGGACCCGGGTGCCGTGGTGTTCGACGCCGTTTCGGCGGCCAGGGCGCGCGCAGCGGACGTGCTGATCGTTGACACGGCCGGCAGGCTGCATACGAAGTCGAACCTCATGGAAGAGCTGAAAAAGGTGAAGCGCATCATGTCGCGCGAGATCCCGGGGGCGCCGCACGAAGTGCTCCTCGTCCTTGACGCGAACACGGGCCAGAACGCCCTGGTCCAGGCGAAGATGTTCAATGAGGCGCTCGGGATAACCGGCATCGTGCTGACGAAGCTCGACGGGACGGCGAAAGGGGGCATCGTCTTCGCCATCAGCAGGGAGCTTTCCATCCCGGTCAAGTTCGTGGGCATCGGAGAAGCGATCGAAGATCTGCGGGACTTTGATCCGAAGGAATTCGTCGAGGCGCTGTTCTAAAGCAGAGTGCAGAGAGCACCCTCTCTGTACGGCCGGCATCACAACCGTAACGGTTAAAAATTTTTTGCCGTGTGGCCTGGTGGTCATCGGCAGAGGAGGGAGATATCGTGGAGAGCGTACAGGTTGAGATATTCGGTCAGCTTTACAGCATCAAAGGCATGGCGGACCATGATTACATCCGGGAGCTTGCCGCGTTCGTCGATGCCAAGATGAAGGAAGTGCAAAAAGGCACGGGTACTGCCAATCCGCACCGGGTTGCCATTCTGACGGCCCTCACGATCTCTGATGAGCTTTATCGTCTGCGCAAGCAGCACAGTTCATTTGAACAGATGGTGGACGGTACTGTCCAGAGATTGCTTGAACTGACGGATGATCCCGGCTTGAGCGCAAGGGCGTAATTTGCCAATATGCTGATAAGAGAAGCTTTTATCCGTCTTCGAGCAAAACATCGTCTCATTTTATCCTTGCCATTTTTTGTAAATTCTGGTATATAGTTACAGAGGTCAGATAGGTCCCCTGCATTGCGCGTGACGGGTATAACTTGATCCTCGTGAAAAAATTAAATCGGGAGCTGTCACTAGAAAGGGTGTGCATGCCCAGACAAGACTGGGTAGCCTAACTTTCCACAACGGCGCCCACCTGGTAAATGCCAGGTTCAAGTTTATCTGCACGGCAAGAGCGGGGGACTTCTTCATAGATTTGGGAAAAGGCATCATTTCTGCTTCATCCGTTTATTGAGTGTCTAACAGCGCAGGTGAAAGGAGCGGCAAGTAAGGAAGGCTCCCGCGCTTGTGATAGTGTGGAAGATACAGCGGTACCGATAAAAATTATGAAACGAGGGGCATGAATTTCGACCAAGCCCGTCATTCCCGGTACCGGGTTAACATTTACGAACAGGCCGATTAATCAATAACATGGGGATATTTTTTCATTCACTATACACACCACAGGGTAATGCGGCAGGAACGCTCTGCGGGTGTATGTACGATTCAGCAGGCATGCGCTCCCGTAAGCGGTATTCCGGGGAGAGAACTTGACGCAACTGATGCCTGATAATATCCCCTCTTCTGTCGCATCGTGATACGGCCTCTTTAACCCGCACTATCACCTGTCTTTCGCAAGCCTTCCTGAAGCACACGGTGGCCCTTAAGAAACACGCACAGAGTCTGCCTCTGACGGCAGTTGAACCGACCGAGCCTCCCCTGGCATGGAGGATGCGGCCGCGGGACCTGTCCGAATTCGTCGGACAGCAGCACATCCTTGGTCCCGGCAAACTCCTCAGGAGGGCCATCGAGGCCGACCGTTTCATGTCGCTGATCCTCTACGGCCCGCCCGGAGCGGGAAAGACCGCGCTCGCCCATCTCATCGCCGAGCGCAGTCGCGCGCGTTTTGTCGGCATCAACGCGGTCACCGCGGGGGTCGCGGACATCCGCAGGGTATCGCAGGAGGCCGCGCTTGAGCGCGCGCAGTCCGGACGGAGGTCCATCCTCTTCATCGATGAGATACACCGCTTTAACCGCGCCCAGCAGGACGCGCTTCTGCCCGACGTGGAACGGGGGAACATCACCCTCATCGGCGCCTCGACGCAGAACCCGTTCTTCGCGATCATCCCGGCGCTCTCTTCCCGTTCGCAGATATTCGAATTTTTCCCGCTCCCCGATGATGATATCCGCATGCTCGTCCTTCGCGCGCTATCCGACAAGGAGCGCGGGCTCGGGAACCTGAAGGTCACGCTCACCCCTGATGCATTGGAGCACATCATCGCAAGGTCCGGCGGAGACGCGCGGCGCGCGCTGAACGCGCTCGAGCTCGGCGTACTCTCGACCAAGCCGGGGCCTGACGGCGCGGTCCTTTACGATCTGCATGCCGCTGAAGAGTCCATCCAGAAGAAGGCGCTCACGTACGATGAAGATGAGCACTATGACACCATATCGGCATTTATCAAGAGCATGCGCGGAAGCGACCCGGACGCGGCGATCTACTGGATGGCGAAGATGATCTACGCGGGCGAGGACCCGCTCTTTATCGCG
>DATDRO010000345.1:0-13573 GCA_035291685.1 Nitrospirota bacterium
CATTGTGAACTATGTGCACCTGCTCGAAAAAGCGCAGCTTCGCGTCAGGAAGCTGGCTTTCAAGCCGCGTTTTGATAATCCGAAGCTCCTGAATTCGACGCTGCTCGTTTCGAGCGCGGGGTAGGAATTTTCTCTGTTTAGCAGGCTGCTGAAAAGCCCCAAAGACGTCAGTGCGAGGAGCGCTTTTCACGACGCGGCAATCTCGCTTTTTAAATCGTTATGAACTGTGAGATTGCTTCGCTTTCGCTCGCAATGACACCCAAACAACATGATCGATAGAAAAATACTCATTCGAAGACTTTCCTTTGCCGCATACTTTGCGGCGGCGTTCTTCATATTCCTTCTCCTCCTTTTTCCCTATGACAGGATCAAGTCCAGGATCGAGTCGGAGGTCCGGCTCCGCACGCCTCTGGAACTGAGCGTTGCCCGCATTTCTCCCCGCTTCTTCAACCGGTTCGCGTTGATCGACGTGGTCGTATCGGACAAGACCGGCAGGGTGCTGTTCAAAAGTCCGTCTGTGCATACGAAGGTCTCGCTGTTCGGGCTTCTTCGGGGTCTGCTCTCCGTTGATCTGAATGCCGCGGCGTATGGAGGCGAACTTTCCGTCAGGGCGCGTCAGGGCGTCAATCCGCAGTCACTTGTGCTCGACGCCGATGGTCTTGATATCAGTGCGTATCCTCTGCTCAAGGACTTCGGCCTGGAGGTGTCCGGCAGGCTCGGAGGCAATTTTGAGATGAGCGGCGATGCAGGGAAGGGAAGATTTCTGTTTAAAGAGCTCGCCTGGCGCGGGCTGAAGGTGAAAGGATTTCCCGTTCCCGATCTGGACTTCGAGCAGGGGTGGCTTGAAGCTGAATTAAAGGGCGATCGCCTGACGATCAGGAAAATGGAGATGGAAGGCAAGGAGCTCAAGATATTCACTTCGGGAGACGTGGTACTCCGCGAGCGCGGCTCACTCAATCTCGTGGTGAAGCTCAAGCCTTCGGAGCGGCTGGCCCGTGAGTACGCGGCGATCGTCTCCCTGTTAAAGAACCGGGACGCGGATGGTTTCTATCAATTCACCCTCGGAGGGACCCTCGATATGCCGATGCCGAGGCTGTGAAGAAACGATATCCCATGAACCGCAAAGGACGCGGAGGGCGCTGGAGAAAAGAAAAAAGCAAAGCTGAGGAGTGATGACTATCCGTGCTCTGTAATCCTCAGAGGGAATGACTCCTAAAACCTGAACAAGAACCCCGCATACGCACCCTGCCTCGTGACCTCGACCCAATCGAGGTTTGCCGTTCCGGCGGGCACCCCGGAAAAAAATGTTACGTCGGTACCATTCGCGGCTTTAAGATAGAAATAGCGATAACCCGCCGTGAATTCAGCAGTATCAGTGAAAAGACATTTTATTCCCAGCGTTGTTTCATATCCAAAGCCTGAAGTTGCTTTATGTTCGAAGCTCATGTCTCGAAGGTTCCAATATCCCTCGCCCATGTAGCTTACGAGTGGATAGGCTGAAAGCGTACCTGAAAAAGAGAAATGTTTGTTCAGCGTTCCCTCGTAGAGCCCCCCGACCTTCAATGTATTCCAGGAAAAATCATAGGTTGAGCGGAGCCCCGAGAGCGGACCGAGAGGAGGATTGGCATAGGGATTCCACCACCAGCCTGAAAGGGAGATGGTTTGAACGCCATCGGTTATCAGCAGATTGTCCTCATAATGGAAAAATCCCAATATCAGCCCCAAGGGACTTTGCGTATTATCTGAATACCTTGCGCGGTAATTGAAATCGATACCCCAGAAACGCGCGTCGCCGGATATGTTTTCTTTTGATTCCGAAAATACTGTGACCCCGCCGGTCGAAGGAAAGTCACGGTCCGTGTCTGTTCCCTGCCCTCCTGTGATGGACCCATACCCGATGGAAACATCAATTGCCCACTCGGGATTGAGGCTGCCCCCGCCCCGGAAGATCGTTATGGGACTATCAATGTGCTTAAAATTTAGTTCTGATTCCATTCTGCCGCTGCCATTGCCTACGCTGCTGATATTGTCGTATGAAAACGATATCTGCCATTTAGCGTTTGCAGAGGAGAACCATTCCTGAAAACCCAAGGTATAGTAAGGTTCATCGGAACCGAGGGATGCCGCCGCAGAGGCGCCATGGGATTGAAGGAGGAAAAAGGAGGACAAAAACGCCGCAGCGATAGTACTCCAGAATTTCATGGTTCCAACTCAGGAAACAAAGATAGCCGGTATTGATACCCGGCTATCCGTAAGTAAAATTCATCTGGACTGTTGTGTTTAAAATCTGAGCGCCACATCCACCGATCCCTGGTATTCCCGTTCCTGAAAGTCGTATGCCCCTGCCACATTGATCCGCAGGGCGAAGATCCTGAGGCCGACGCCGGCGGTATAGACGATGTTGGAGTCGTTGGCGGCGGTGTTCTTGTACAAGCCGCCGCGGAAGCTCATGATCTCTTTCGGGAGCGTCAGCTCAACTCCGGCAGCAAAGGTCTGGTCTTCGAAACCCGGCGTCAGGGTCTTGTTCTTGGTAACGTCGTAATCCGCGGAGACGGTCAGGTGGCTGAACGGTTTCCACGCGACGCCGGCCCGGTACTGGGGCTCAAGCTTAAGGTCGCCAGCGCCGCCCACAATGGGAAATTTCGGCGAGTTCAGGTTCCTTCCAACGAGGCCGACATTGAAGCTTTTTATCGGCACGAAGAGGATTCCCGCGTCTACAGCAGCTTTATTGCTCGCGGTTTTACTGTTGTCCAGGTTGTCGGTAAAATTGCTGAAGTCACCGGACGTGATGGTCTGCGCATATAAATAGGTGTTTGCTTTTATCATTTTCGCGTTTGCGCCGATATAGAGTTTTTCGGTGAACTGAGTGGCGAAGGAGACTGTAGGTTCAACACCAACGATGCCGGTGCCGGTGACTGTTGAGTTATTGCAACCGACAAAAGTAGAGGGACAGGCCGCGGGTGTACTGCTCATATTCGTTGTATCGATTGTTGGGTACAAACCAGCATATCCCAGCCCCAGGGCGCTTACTGCAATCGCCGATTTGGAAAAAGGGATAGAGACGAGAAGTCCTGCTGATGCGTCTATATCCGCGCCGGTGTTTGGCTTATTGAGATGATTGAGCAGGTCGATCGTTTCGTTGATGGCTGCCGTGTTGCTTGCCAACACGAGAGCATGTATCTCATTGATCCTGTCAACCGTGTCCTTGAGGCCCACATGGTCTCGCAGCGCGACGCTTACCGGAACGCGGATATCAACTTTTTTGAAATCCGCCAGGGCCGCCGGGTTCCAGTAGACGGCGGTGGAGTCGTTCACTGCCGCGACGTTTGCGCCGCCCATGCCGAGGGCGCGCGGGCCGACAATAGAAAACTGCACAGCCTGGGCCATGGCCGGGGCCAGCAAGAAGGCCATGACCAAGAGTATGATCCCGTATTTTTTCATTCTTTTACCCTCCTTGGAAGACGCTTTAATCAAGCTTTTTAAAGAATAGCATGGGATTCGCATTTGTCAAGCTTTTGTATTATATTTTCCTTGCTTAACAGGGGTCGGGATAGCACGGAAAATAGACTTTGACAAACCGGGGACAGTGAAATAAAATGCTCTCATCGCATGAAAAGGTTCGTCCCGTGTTTTTTTTGCGCCTCGGTGTGGCCTGTGGCCATCGAGCCCCTTCGCGGCAGATATATATATATGGTTCGGGGCTTGTCCTGGTCAGGGTGAGGGGTGTTATCCGATGAAATCAAAAACTAAAACCGTCTACGTCTGCCAGTCCTGCGGGTCGCAGTCTCCCCGATGGATGGGAAAGTGTCCTGACTGCGGCCAGTGGAACACAATGGTCGAGGAGCGCCTTGAGAAGCCGAAAAGCGGCAGCGCCGTTGGACGCGACAGTTCCGAGCCCGTTCCCCTTCACGAGATCGAGGCCAGGGACGATGACCGGTTCGTGACCCGCATCAACGAGCTCGACCGGGTGCTCGGAGGGGGGATCGTGGCCGGTTCCGTGGTGCTGATCGGCGGAGACCCGGGCATCGGAAAATCAACGCTTGTTCTCCAGATGCTCCGGCAGGTTTCGGAGCTGCGCGGGAAGGCGCTCTATGTCTCGGGCGAGGAATCGCCGGGGCAGATCAAGATGCGGGCGCAGCGGCTCGGCGTGAAGGCCGAGAACCTGTATGTGCTGGCCGAGACGTCGCTTGATGAGATCATTCGCGCGGCGGACGCGCTGCAGCCGCAGGTCATTGTCGTGGATTCCGTGCAGACGGTCTTTACCTCGGAGCTGCCATCCGCTCCGGGCAGCGTGGGCCAGGTGCGGGAGGTGTCGGGCAGGCTCATGCTCCATGCCAAGCGCACGGGCATTCCCACGTTCCTTGTCGGCCATGTGACCAAGGACGGCGCCATTGCCGGGCCGCGCGTGCTCGAACACATCGTTGATACGGTGCTCTATTTCGAAGGCGACAGGGGACACGCCTTCCGCATTCTCCGCGCCGTCAAGAACCGCTTCGGTTCAACGAACGAGATCGGCGTGTTCGAGATGAAAGAGAGCGGCCTTGCTGAAGTGGCGAACCCGTCCGAGATCTTTCTTGCCGAGAGACCGGTGGACGCAACGGGCTCGGTCGTCGTCTCTTCGCTCGAAGGCACGAGGCCCATCCTCGCGGAACTCCAGGCGCTCGTCGCGCCGTCCAAGCTCGCCATGCCCCGGAGGACCTGCATCGGCGTGGATTACAACCGGGTCTCTTTGCTTCTTGCCGTCCTCGAAAAGCGCGTGGGCATGCACCTCATGGGCATGGACGTGTTCGTGAACGTCGTGGGCGGCCTGAAGATCGATGAGCCCGCGGTCGACCTCGGCGTGATGGCTGCCGTTGCGTCGAGCTTCCGCGAGAAACCTATCTCCGCGAAGACGCTCGTGATGGGCGAGGTCGGTCTCGCAGGCGAGGTGCGGGCCATCAGTCAGGCGGAGGCGAGGCTCAAGGACGCTTCGAAACTCGGGTTTACGAGGTGCGTCCTGCCCGCCCTCAACGTGGAGAAAATGGAAAAAACGTCTCTCAGCAAAAAGATGGAGCTCCTCGGCGTGCGTTCCGTCGAAGAGGCAATGGAGAGGCTGTTTTAAAGGAGTCTTTTACGATCTTTCTGATTCTTTCGTATTTGAGTTGAGCGCCGAAGCAGTTCGGCCCGCTTCGCTCTGTCGCTTAGCGTGCCAGTGTGCTTTGACAGTTGCTGTCGCCCGCGTTTCAATCCGTCAGCCAAGTTATTTTACATGGAATTTCACGGCACGCTCACAGGGACTCTCGCGCCGGGGCCGACTTGTTTTATTGACAGCCTGCAGGCTTTACGCAAGAAAGGCATCATGAACGTCCTCATCATCTGCACCAATCAAAGCGCCTTCCCCATGCCGGTCATGCCTATCGGGGCATGCATGGTTGCAGAGGCTGCGGAGCGGGCAGGCCACCGGGTCAGCGTGCTTGACCTGATGTTCGAACACGACCCCGCGCGTGCGATCGCGTCGGCTATCAGGAGATCCATTCCCGATGTGATTGGTATCTCAGTGCGGAACATCGACAACAACGACATGCGGGGGCCCGCGTTTTTCATCCCTGGCCTGCTTCCTCTTATAAAGACCATACGCTCATTGACCGAAGCTCCCATCGTTCTCGGCGGCGCTGCGCTCACGGTCATGCCCGAGGAGATACTTCGTTATACGGAGACATCCCTTGCCGTGATCGGGGACGGTGAGGTCACGTTTCCGCTGCTCCTTGAACGGCTCTCGCGGGGTGAACCGTTCGATGATCTTCCCGGCATCGCTTTGCTCTTGGCCGGTGAGTTCCAGGCAAATCCCCCCGCTTCAACAGGGTCCTCCAACGACTGTATGGCGCCTTATTATCAGCAATGGATCGATGTGCGTTCATACCGTTCGCAGTTGTCCACGGCGCCGCTCCAGACCAAGCTCGGTTGTCAATTCCAGTGCAGCTATTGCACCTACCGGAAAATTGAAGGAAGCACGTATCGTTTTTCAGACCCTTTGCAGGTGGCGGAAGCCGCCGCCCGCCTGGCGTCATCGGGACTCCGGGACATCGAGTTCGTCGACAGTGTGTTCAACGCGCCCTATGACCACGCTATGGCCGTTTGCGAGGCGCTCACGCGATCGAGGACCCGGGCCCGTTTCCAGAGCCTGGAACTGAACCCGATCTGTTTTGATGACGCCCTTCTTACCGCCATGGAACAAGCGGGTTTTGTGGGCATCGGCTTGACCGTGGAAAGCGCGTCCGATGAGGTGCTCCAGGGATTGAGAAAAGGGTTCACCGCCGGTCATGTGCACGCTGCTGCCGAGATCGTCCGGCGGCATCATCTGCCCTGCGTCTGGATATTCCTGCTCGGCGGACCTGGTGAGACGGAGGGAACAGTCCGGGAGACATTACGATTTGCGGAGACGGCCATCCGTCCGCAGGATGCGGTGTTCTTCAATATAGGTATACGGGTCTATCCGGGGACAGGACTTGAATCGATCGCTCGGAAGCAGGGCCTGCTCTCTCTCCCCTCAAGCGAGATGCTTGCGCCGGTCTTCTATGTTTCTCCTGATGTGGATGTCAGCAGGATATCGCAGCTTGTAAAGAATTCCATGGACCGGCACATGAATTTTATGAGCGGCGATTCTCTCAATTTTCGGTTCCTTCCCGCGATCCACCGCGCGGGATATTGGCTGGGGCTCAGGTCTCCGCTCTGGAAGCACACGCGCTTCATCCGCCGGGGGCTGCGGTTTGCAGGGATGGACGTGTGATGAACTAACTTATAACTGGTGACCTGCAACTGGCAACTTAAACAAAAGTCTCGCCTCACGGAAAGGACAGAATCGGATGTCAATACAGGAAAAAAACGCGCACATCGCCTCATTCGCGGTCGCCCCGGCCCCCTACATTGCCGATCAGGCAACGGCTGAAGAGTTCATGCGGAAGAGTTACTCGAACAGGCTGACCTCGCGCAGCCTGTCGCTCATCCACACTGTTTTTTCTCATCCGAGCATCAAAAAAAGGCACTTTGCCATCGATAGTACCGATACCCTTGTGAATGAAGAACCGGATGCGCGCATGGCGCGCTTTACACAATGGTCGGTCGAACTCTCGGCCCGGGCCATTCAGAAGGCGCTGGCCCGGGCGGGGCTGAGCGTCGGTGATGTTACGGGTCTGGTGGTGAACACCTGCACCGGTTATATCTGTCCCGGCATTTCGACGTACCTCATAGAAAAACTGGGCCTCTCCCGCTCGATCCGTACGTATGATCTGGTCGGCAGCGGCTGCGGCGGGGCGATCCCGAACCTGCAGGTGGCGGAAGCGCTGCTCAAGGGCAACGGAGGCGGTGTGGTCGTGAGCGCTTCCGTCGAGATATGCAGCGCCACGCTCCAGATGGACAACGACATCAGCCTCATTCTTTCGAACGCGCTTTTCGGCGACGGCGCGGCGGCAGCCGTGCTCTGGGAGAAGCCTGAGGGACTGGAGATGGTCGCCTCGGCCGGCAGATACGTACCGGAGCAGAGGGACACGATACGATATATTCACAAGAACGGCCAGCTTTACAATCAACTGTCGTTGAAACTGCCTCAACTGGTAAATAAGGCCGCGGCCGCGGTCGTTGCGGATGTGTTGAAATCCCATTCTCTTGTTGTAAAGGACATCAAGCACTGGGCAGTGCACACGGGTGGAGAGAAGATCATCAACGCCGTGCGGGACGAGATCGGGATACCCGAGGAGCGGTTGTCGGCGACGCGCAAGGTCCTGTCCGAATACGGTAACATGTCGTCGCCCACGGTGTGGTTCGTGCTCGATGAGCTGCTGCAACAGGGCATCGCTCCCAACGAGTGGTGCGTGATGCTGGCGTTCGGCGCCGGGCTCTCGGCGCACGCGTTCCTTTTTCGAAAAATATAGCCCGGGACGATCACGATAATATTGTATCATTCATTTCAAAGAGGTATAATTGAAATCGTGAGCAACCCCAAAAATACCGAACACTGCGTGATCTGCGGGTCGAAGCTCGACTACCTTAAGCATGCCGAAACGCTTGTTTGTACGTACTGCGGGAAGAAGGAGCCGGAGCATGTCAGATGTCCCGAGGGCCACTTCATCTGCAACGCATGCCACGGCAGGGACGCGATGAAGGCTGTCGAAGGCATAGCCTTTACCGCAGACTTGAAAGATCCTCTCGAAATCGCCGAGCTCATGATGAGCTATCCGGCGCTCCCCATGCTTGGGTGCGAGCACGCATATATCGCTGCCGGAGCGCTGCTTGCGGCATTGAAAAATTCCTGGTCAAAGAAGATCACGGACGATGATATCCGTGAGGCATTCGGGAGAACAGCGAAGCAGGCCCACGGCGGCTACTGCGGGCTTACGGGTGTGTGCGGCATCGCCCCCGCCATTGGGGCATGTTTTTCGATCTTTCTGGGGGCGAAGTGCGGCTCCGACAATGAACAAAAGATCACGATGGACGCGGTTGCGAAGGTCTCGCAGGCCATAACCGGCCTTACCGGGCCGAGCTGCTGCAAGGCATATGTGCGGGCGGCCCTTTCCGTTGCGGTCAGTCTTTTTGAGGAACAGTTCGGCATTGTTCTTCCCGTTTCGAAAACGGCGGTCTTTTGCAGGGACAGCGGCAGGCATCCTCACGGATGCAGAACGGAAAAGTGCCCTTATTATAAGATGCCGGCAAAGGACCTCTTTGCCGATGCCGTTCACCCTCCGGTCACCGTGTGCCACACCTGAAAACCCTGAACCGTCCGGTCGGACGGAATGTTCTTGAGCGTTGACGTAAATATACCCCTTCTCATTCTGTCCACCTTTTTGGGCAGCTCATCGCTTAGCCGCCTTTACATGCCCGATAGAGTATATATTTTTCAACAGGTATCCGGCATTCTGATGAAGCATTATTGTATTCGACATTCGGAGGGGGCATGCTCAACGACGGCTTTCGCGTCGGAGCCGCCCGGCGCAGGGGTACGTCAAAAGATTATATTCTCTGGTTCTTTGCAGTTGAAAAAGCGTCTGCATCCCGTGAATCCCGCCTTGGCGGAACGCGGCCCCGTGAACGGCGGTGCAGAAAAAGAAAAGGATCGTGAGCTTCCAGGATGTTTCCCGGTTTGATCAGGATCCTTGTTTTTTTGGGCGGCCCAGGCTTTGCCGGCTAATAACCGACCGCCGGAAGCACCTGTTTTCAGTGAAGGGATCTCAGCGCCTCTGCGCTCCTGTGTTGAAACGGCGGCGGGGAGAAGGGTGGTGCGCGGAGGGCTCTCTTTTCTCGCGGGACATCTCTTCTTTCGATCTTCTGATCTCCCGAAGGTACATGCTTTCGTCCGCCCACGCTACGGGGATCTTCCGGCCTATGTACTTCTCTATGTCGTCGAGCGAGTATACGTATTCCTCATCGGCAAGGCTGATGGCCTTGCCGCTCGCTCCGGCCCTGCCGGTGCGGCCTATCCGGTGCACGTAGTCTTCGGTGTGCTGGGGAAGGTCGAAGTTGATAACGTGGGTAACGCCTTCGACGTGGATGCCCCGGCTCGCCACGTCCGTGGCGATGAGGACCGTGAGCTTGCCGGTCTTGAACTCATCGAGCAGCCTCAGCCGTTTTTTCTGTTCGATATCGCCGGTGATCGCCTGGGCCTTCCATCCGTTGCGGCCCAAACGCTCCGTCACCATATCAGCGGCGCGCCGCGTATTGACAAAGATGAGGACGCGTTCAGGCGATTCCTTCTTGAGCAATCCGAGCAGGAGCGAGAGCTTCTCGTGTTTCCCCACGTGGTACAGGACCTGCTCCACCTTCTCGACCATGACCTCTTCGGGCGTGATGGATATCTTTTCCGGCAGGTTCATGTGCTCATACGCGAGCTCCATCACCCGGTAGGAGAGCGTTGCTGAAAAGAGCATGGACTGACGTTTGGCGTAGGGAGGCATTTTTTTGAGCAGGAACCGGAGATCGTCGATAAATCCCATGTCGAACATCCGATCCGCCTCGTCAATGACGAGGTAGCGGGTCTTTTTGAGGCTGTACACCCGCTGTTTAAAATAGTCGATGAGCCGGCCTGGTGTGCCGACGAGCACATCCACGCCCTTGCGCAGGGTTTCCATCTGTTTGCGGTAGTCGACGCCGCCATAGACCGCGAGGAGACTGAAGCCCGTGAACTTGCCGATCCGCTCAGCTTCATGGTATATCTGGTCCGCCAGTTCGCGCGTGGGCGCTATGATGAGGACTTGGGGCGAGTCGCCCAGGTCACGCACGGGATTTCTGATCATCCTGCTGAAAAGAGAAATGAGGAAGGCCGCGGTCTTTCCGGTGCCGGTCTGCGCCTGCGCGGCGATGTCCTCTCCACGCAACGCGCGCGGGATCACCGCCTCTTGTACGGGAGTACACGCGGCAAAGCCGACATGCTCGACGCCCTGCCGCACTTCATCGGGGATATCCAATTCACTGAAGTCCATGGTTCTCCATTCATTGGTGAAGACTTTTTGTCAACGAACATTCTTTGTACTATACCACAAAACGGGGTATTCTCAAAAGAGAAATCACCACGGCCTGTTCTCAATTTAGCGGAGCGATCCTCTGCGAAATGACGCTTTCAAAATCATTCGCGGGGAAAAAAGAAGGCATCGCCCCGGGCAGCGAGAAAAAATCCGGGATTGAACCAGCGTATCCGTCCGATCAAAAAAAAAGGGATGATCAAAAAAGCCGCACCAGGCGCGAAGAATACGCAGCGCTCCGTTGTTTTTGTCCCGTCGGTAATTTGGGGAAGGGATTTTCGCCGTTGTCGCTCTTCAAAGCAGCGTCAAATTGTTGACCATAAAATAGTGTTTATTTCGACAAAATACTTTATTTTGTTGTCCAATTTTTAATATTTTTTTATTTGGTGTTGATAAATTGTCTAACTCTCGGAAAAATAATTTTTTTAACTTTCCTGTTGACAAAACATACACTGTTGTTGTATATTTGTCTACGAGGTGAATACAATTGCTGACAAAACTCTTCTCTTCCACGAGAGCAGAGCTTTTAAGCTTGTTCTTTAACAATCCTGACAGCAAGTTCTATCTCAGGGAGATAGCCCGCCACATCGGAAAGGATGCGGCAGGAATTAAACGGGAACTGGATACGCTGGTCAAGATAGGGATACTCGGAAGAGACAAGAGAGGCGTTCAAAAGTTTTATTACGCCGATAAAAGCTCCCCCGTATTCACGGAGCTGAAGGGTCTGATCTTCAAGACCACCGGCGTACAGGGATCCGTCAAAGCGGCATTATCCAGGCTGAAAGGCGTGCGGGCCGCATTCATCTATGGTTCGTTCGCGAAGGGGGCGGAAAAAGAGGACAGCAACATTAACCTCATGGTGATCGGCCAGGTGAACATCACGGAACTGAATGATATGGTGATGGCCCTGGAAGAAAAGCTCAAACGGGAGATCGATTATCTGGTGTTCGATGAACAAGAGTACCGTAAACGAAAAGATGCGAAGGACCCTTACATCCGGGAGATCGCAAAAGGGAAAAAGATATTTCTTGTGGGAAAAGAAGATGAATTATAGCGCACTCAAAGATATGGGGATACTGGAAGAAAAGGCCGCCGAGGCGACGGAGGTCGTCGATCTCGTGAGGCAGGCGGAGCATGATCAGGCCACAAGCCAGGTGCTGCAGGAGAAGGACGAGGAATGGGCTTTTGCCGTCGCCTATGTCGCCATGTCGCGCGCCGCGAGGGCGCTCATCATGTCCGAGGGATTCAGGCCGCGAGGAGCGCGGGGCAGAGATACCCAGAAGACGATCGTAACGGCGGTGGGCATTATTTTAGGGACACAGCACAAGAGCCTCATCAACAAATTTGACCGGATGAGGAGAAAATATCAGAGCTTCATAGAAGAGGGGCGAAGGGTCATATCCCGGTATGAGGCGGGTCAGGCCATTAAAGATGCGGAAGAATTCCTCGCGCTCGTGAACGGGCGGATCAGGGAAAAGTACTCGCAGATGTCGCTGCTGAACGATGTTCCGCAGCTTGTTTCAAGATAACGCCGCTTGAGAACAAAACGCGGTAACCGAAAGGGGGTGGATAGCTGATGGCAGCCAAGAAGAAGGCGAAGAAAAAGGCGAAGAAAAAAGCAAAGAAGAAGTAGTTTTGATGGATACGGTGTCCCATCTGTGTGTGGACCCGCCGGGGGCAGTCCTGCCCCCGGCACCTTTCGTCTTCATACCATAATGTGATCCGGACAGATCAAACCGTTGTTGAAAGGGGGTGAAGGGTAACCATGAAGAAAAAGGCTCCGGCAAAGAAGGCAAAAAAGACGACGAAGAAGAAATAGCGCGAGTTTGACCTTTGCGACAATACTGCATGAGCGTTTTGAGCTCCGGCCACGAAGCGAGACTTCGTGGTTTTGTTTTTGACAGATATACCGCACAGTACCCTAACTGCTTATGGACAAGCCCTCCTTCGAACGATTGGTCACCACCGCGCTCCGGCGGCTTCCGCGGGCATTCAGAGAAAAACTCGAAAACATTTCTGTTCAAATAGAGGACGCTCCATCGGCCGCGACCCTGCATGATATGGGGATCAGGTCCGGGACGCTTCTCGGATTGTATCAGGGTGTTCCGCTGACCGAACGGGGCTGGGGATACGGCAATGTCCTGCCTGACCGCATCATTATCTATCAAAGGCCGATCGAAGAGGCGGCCGCATCACCGCGGGAGATCGAGGACATGGTGCTCGATGTGGTTATGCATGAGATCGGCCACTATTTCGGGTTTGATGACCGGTCGCTCTCGAGGATTGAAACTGAGAAGGGGAAGAAAAAGCGACGAAGATAGAAAGTTGAGAAGCTGGGAAAAGTCGCAGAAAAAATGGTTCTTTTTCATTTCAAGTGGGTAAACCAACTTGATAGAATCGAGCCCTTTTTTTTACGAGGACAAGTTCTGTCATACTCGAATGATTCTATCGGGGATGGCAAAAGTTGATATACCTTTTTTCATTCCATCTTAACTTCTCATCTCATCTTCTTAACTTCTCTTTTCCGCCTTTCCCATACGTCTTCACGATCTTCTCAATGATCCCGGTTGTTGAAGCGCCTTCGATATACGGCACGCTGATCACCTTTCCGCCCCGCGCCTCCACTATCTCACGGCCGACGATCTTCTCGACCGGCCAGTCGCCTCCTTTGACGAGCACATCCGGCTGGAGCGCCGCGATGATCTTATACGGGTCCGGTTCATCGAATATGACGACAAAATCCACAGATCCGAGCGCGGAAAGCACCTCCGCGCGCTCATCCTGCGGATTGATGGGCCTTTTCTCGCCCTTGATCCTGCGGACCGAGGCGTCGCTGTTGACGGCGACGACGAGAATGTCACCGAAGGATTTTGCCAGCGCGAGGTAGCGGGTGTGGCCGGTATGGATGAGGTCAAAGCAGCCGTTGGTGAAAACGATCTTCGTGCCGGTTGCCCTGAGAATATCGAGGAGGGACTGAAGCTCGCCTATTGTTTTTATTTTACTCTGCATACGAAAATATAATATAAAAAAGGAGAGAAAGCAAGAGCGCTTTATAATCCCAGTTACGGGGCGGCAGTCCTTTCGCT
>DATDRO010000346.1:0-4394 GCA_035291685.1 Nitrospirota bacterium
TCAAAGGCGTCCCGGTCTATTCTTCTTCGATCATGTTCGAGCTGACGACGCCCACGGGCGCGGCCATCATAAGCACCATGAGTTCGTCATTCGGCCCCCTGCCCCGGATGAGGATAGACCGCATAGCGTATGGCGCGGGGAACAAGGATTTTCCCGATCAGCCGAATGTTCTGCGGCTCTTCATCGGGGAACCCATAGCAGTATACGAAGAAGATTCATCGATCGTGATCGAGACAAATATTGACGACATGAATCCCCAGGCGTATGGTTACATCATCGAGAAGCTCATGGAACAGGGCGCGCAGGACGTGTATCTTACGCCCATCATCATGAAAAAAGGCAGGCCCGCGGTGCTGCTCTCGGTCCTCACGGACAAGGCAAAAAGCGAGGCAATGCTTGACACCATATTCCGTGAGACCACAAGCATCGGCGTCCGTATCAACGAAGTTGGAAGGAAGAAGCTTGGGCGTGAGATTCGCGAGGTAGAAACCATCCACGGAAAGATCCGCGTGAAGATAAGCAAACGGGGGGATGAGATCCTTACCGTCACGCCGGAGTATGAGGATTGCAAGAAGATCGCGGGAGAGAAACAGGTGCCGCTGAAAACAGTGATGGAAGAGGCAAAGAAACAGACGAAGTGAGGAGATTGAGAAGTTAAGAAGGTGAGAAAATACAAATATCATAATTCCAAACCCGGACAAGCCGGAACCATAAATACATTCATGTTTACCACGGATGCACACTGATGAACACACCCTGCACTCGCGTTGCCACTCGTAAACGCTGGGCGCAGGCGGAAAAGAATTCAAGATTTAGTTCTTAGTATTATTTAATCAGTGTAAATCCGTGTTAATCCGTGGTAAAATGTTTTTTAGATTTTCTTGCCATTTTGAGAAGAATTTGATTCGTAAGTTACTAACTTCCCAACTTCTCACCTTCTTGTTTATTTAGGGAGTCACATGCGCACCATCCGTATCGCCATGGCCCAGATCAATCCCACGCTCGGCGACCTCGCGGGCAACAGGGACAAGATCATCGAGTATATAATGCGCGCCAGGAAGCTCGGCGCAGATATCGTCACGTTTCCCGAACTGGCCGTGACCGGCTATCCTCCCGAAGACCTTGTGCTCAAGCCGCAGTTCGTGAAAGACAACCTTCGCACGCTCAGGGAGATCACGAAGGCGACCACGGGGATCACCGCCATTGTCGGGTTCGTGAACGCGAACAAACACATCTATGACGCGGCGGCGGTCCTGGACAACGGCAAGCTCGCTTATATTTACCATAAGATGCTTCTGCCGAACTATGGCGTGTTCGACGAGTATCGTTACTTCACGCCCGGCGATCGTTATCCCGTGCTGAGCGTCAAAGGCGTGAACATCGGCGTAAACGTGTGCGAGGACATCTGGTTTGCCGACGGCCCGGCCCGTTTGCAGTCGCTCGCTGGCGCAGAGGCCATCGTGACGATCAACGCATCTCCCTATCACAAGGGCAAGGGCAGGGAACGAACAAAGATGCTTTCCCTGCGGGCGAGAGAAAACAATGTATTTATCATCTACGTCAACACGGTAGGCGGACAGGACGAACTGGTCTTTGACGGCCAGAGCACAGTCGTGGACCCGAAAGGCCGGGTGCTTGCATCAGGAAAGCAGTTCGAAGAAGACCTGATAACCATGGACATCAAGCTTCCAAAGGAGGCATGCCCCACACCCGACAGGTCATCGGAACAGTTGCTGGAGAAGCACCGGGACTTTATTGATATCGTCCGACTGTCATCAAGGACATCGGGAAAAAAGAAACCTCTTCCTGCTCCGCGTAAAGAAAAACCCTATTCACTCTGTGAGGAGGTCTATCACGCCATCGTGCTCGGCACGCGGGACTATATGCGAAAAAACGGGTTCAAGGCCGCGGTCATCGGCCTCTCAGGCGGCATTGATTCTTCTCTGGTGGCAGCGGTGGCCGTCGAGGCCGTCGGAAAGGAAAACGTTACCGGCGTGTTCATGCCGTCGCAGTACAGCTCCCAAGAGAGCCGCGAGGACGCCTGTGAGCTTGCAGAGAACCTCGATATCGAGATACTTGACATCCCAATCCATCAGACGTTTGATGCATACCTCAGGACCCTCCGCGAAGCATTCGCAAAGACCGGAACGGACGTGACCGAAGAAAACCTCCAGGCCAGGATAAGGGGAAACATCCTCATGGCGCTCTCGAATAAGTTCAAATGGCTCGTGCTCACCACCGGCAACAAGAGCGAACTGTCCACGGGCTACGCCACGCTCTACGGAGATATGGCAGGCGGTTTCGCCGTGATAAAGGACGTTCCCAAAACCCTTGTCTATGAGATCTCGCGCTGCGCGAACAGGCTCGCCAGAAAGACGCTGATACCCAGGCGGGTCATGACCAAGGCGCCGACCGCGGAACTGAGGCCGAACCAGAGGGACAGCGATTCCCTGCCCCTCTATTCCGTTCTTGATCCCATCCTCAAGGCATATGTCGAGGACGATAAAGAGTTTGAGGAAATGCTCAGGATGGGCTTCGACCGGAAGACCGTGGAACGGGTCATTCATCTCGTGGACATGAGCGAGTACAAGCGACGCCAGGCGCCGCCAGGGGTCAAGATCACCCCGCGAGCTCTCGGCAAGGACAGAAGATTCCCGATAACGAATAGATACAAAAGTTACTGATAAGGGATAATTTCTTACCGCAAAGGCGCGAAGAGCGCGAAGAAATGCATAAACATTTTGGTTCATGGCAAGATGCTGTGGGTAATATACCTTGAGGGTAGCAATGATGAATAAGGCTAAAATTCAGGCAGTTACCACGGAAAAGGCCACACCCTGCATTCGCGCTATCGCACTCATAAGCACTGGGCGCAGGCGGAATATCACGGACGTGCTTTTGACTTTATTTTAGAGAATGTTTGATGTTTCAGTGTAATTCGGTGAAAATCCGTGGTAAACAAGTTCTGAAAGGTTTTCTCCGCGTCTCGGCGGTAAATGATTTTATAATATATGTCTACCGGCATTCTCTACATAGTCGCCACACCCATCGGGAACCTGGAGGACATCACCCTTCGTGCGATCCGCGTGTTAAAAGAAGCCGACCTGATCGCCGACGAGGACACGCGCCATACCCGGAATCTCCTGAACAAGTACGAGATCGAAACTCCCCTCACGAGCTACCACGACCATAACAAGGAAGAAAAAGCGCCTGTTCTTGTCGCGCAGATGCTCGAAGGCAAGAACATTGCCCTCGTTTCTGACGCCGGCACGCCGGGCATCTCAGACCCCGGATACTTTCTCATTAACCTTGCCGTGGATCAGAAGATCCCCGTTATTCCCATCCCCGGAGCAACGGCCGCGATCACTGCCCTTTCGGTCTCCGGCCTGCCCACGGACAGATTTGTGTTCGAAGGATTTCTCGCGGCCAAACAGACTGCGCGCATCAAAAGACTCAAGGAGCTCGAAAAAGAAGAACGCACCCTCATCTTCTATGAGGCTCCGCACAAGATCATAAAGGCCATCGAAGACATGATCGCCGTATTCGGAGACAGGCAGGCGGTGATCACGCGCGAACTCACCAAGGTATACGAAGAGATCGTGCGCGCAAAACTTTCTGACGTTCTTAAACATCTCAAACAGAAGACCGTAAAGGGAGAACTTACCGTCATCGTGCACGGCGCATCAAAGGAACCTCTTAAAAAGGATATCGATACAGCCGTATATCTCAAGGACCTGATGCTTCATAAAGGCCTGACCAAGAAAGAGGCCATCGTTGTCGCATCAGAGGAACTCGGTTTGCCGAAGAAGGCAGTGTATTCCGCGAGCTTACGCATAAAGGAATAAGCTCATATTCTTGACTATTTCAAATCATTGCTATAGACTGGCTCTACACAGAAACCATTACTAAACTTATTCAAATGGAACAAACAACTGACTTGGGGGCCATGGGGAACAGGTCTTGAAATATAAGAAACTGCCTTTTCAAGGCTTGACCCCAAATGTTTCCAGAAACCATCAGTAAATTTATTCAATGGAACAACCAACTGACCTTAAAGTTTTCATTACAAGCAGGGATTCGACATGCGATGAGTGCGGCGAAAATCTCGGCCGCAAGGCATGGATCACTCTGAATAAAGACAAAGGCGCACTGTGTTTGGCGTGTGCCGATTTGGACCATCTTGTCTTTCTGCCGTCGGGAAATACGGCACTGACCAGACGCGCTCATCAAAACGCAATTTTATCAGCGATTGTCTTGAAATGGAGTCAGCACAGGAAGCGGTACGAACGACAGGGCCTCCTCGTCGAAGAAAAAGCGTTAGAGCAGGCTGAAAAAGAATGTCTGGCTGATGATGACGTCCGGGCACGGCGAAGAGAGCGTGAAGCCGGGCGAAG
>DATDRO010000347.1:0-10650 GCA_035291685.1 Nitrospirota bacterium
CTGGCTGTTTATGGTGGCGCGGATATGGTAGGGCCTGCTCCCCGCCCGCTTTTTCTGATAGAGCGCGTAGGTCCTCGAAGCAACTGCCTGCGCCTTGAGCGCTTCAAACTCCCACGTAGAAGGGATCTCCTCGGCGACCACGCCCATGAGATATTCTTCTATATCGAGCTCATTTATAAGGAGGAGAGTGCCGTTCTTTTTCTTTCTAATCTCTATCCATCCTCGATAGCTCTTGCCGTTCACTCCAATGAATTCCTGCTTCGATCTGACGCGGACCGGTCTGGCGCCCACCGAGGCCGGGCTGACGGTCATCTTCTTTTCAACACGGCCGGACCGGTCCCCTTCCACGATCAGCCCGGACGGGGATGCAAGCGTTACCGACTGCTGATCGTCGGCGATAGCAACACGAACGGTTTCCGAACCATGCGCGGATGAAGAAAGCACGAAAAGAACGATGCCGAGCAAAGAGAGCGTTCCTCTCGGGAGAGCGAGAGAGACCGCCTCGTCGTTCCTCCGGCAATACCCGGACACCGCTGAGCTCTTATTTACCATGTGAACCCTGATATTTTAAATTCTTCTGAAATCTGTCCCGTTCGCTGTAAACACAGCCGCAGTACTGCTGGCGGTAGAGACCCATGGCCTTTGATTCCAGGATGCCTTCGCGCCACCCCTGCCGGAAATCTTCGTAGTAAAAATCGACCCCGTGCTGTGAAGCCATTTCCCTGCCGATCCCTTTTATGACGTCGTGTTTCTGAAACTTGCTGTAAAGAAGAGACGTGGTAAACACACCGAACCCGCTTTTTTGGGCCGCCTCCCCTGCCGCGTCCAGCCGCATCCGGTAGCACTGCTCGCACCGGAGCGCCCCTTTCCCGCTGGCGCGCACAAAAAATTCGTCGAGGTCATAGCCGTCCCGGATATTCACCTCGAGGCCTACGCGATGCGAAAACTCTTTCACCGTATCGAGGCGCTTCTTGTACTCAAGGTAGGGATGAATATTGGGGTTATAAAAATAACCCGTTGGTTCGAGGCCGTCCTCTTTCATCCGGAAATAGGGATAGAGGGCGCACGGCGCACAGCATATATGGAAAAGGACCTTGGTATTCATAGTCTCTTGTCTTGTCTCTTCTCTTCTGTCTTGTCTCTTCTCTTCTGTCTTGTCTCTTCTCTTCTGTCTTCTGACTCCTGACTCCTGACTTCAGAGCAGTTTCTCCTGCGAGGATGCCGGCCTCTTCTTGCCGAAATATTCGTATGCGATATTCGTCGCCTGCCTGCCGCGCGGGGTGCGGTCGAGGAAGCCTTCCTGCAGGAGGAAGGGTTCGTACACGTCTTCCAGGGTGTCCTTCTCTTCGTTGATCGCCGCGGCAAGGGTATCGAGTCCCACCGGGCCGCCGCCGAACTTTTCAATGATCATCAGGAGCAGCCTCCGGTCCATATTGTCGAAGCCTTTTTCATCCACTTCGAGCCTCTCCATGGAACTGGCAACCACGGCCTGCGTGATCTTCCCGTCTCCCTGCACCTCCGCAAAGTCCCGCACGCGCCGGAGAAGACGGTTTGCGATCCTCGGCGTGCCGCGGGAGCGTCGGGCTATTTCCGCGGCGGCTCCGGGCTCTATGGGTATGCGCAAAAGCTCGGCAGAGCGCTGCACCACGGCGCGAAGCTCTTCGGGCGTGTAAAAAGCAAGCCTCTCGATCACGCCGAAGCGGTCCCTGAGCGGAGACGTAAGAAGGCCGGTCCTCGTTGTTGCGCCCACGAGCGTAAAACGGGGCAGGTCGAGTTTTATCGAACGGGCCCCGGGGCCCTGGCCGATGATGATATCGAGCTGAAAATCTTCCATGGCGGGATACAGGATCTCTTCCACCACGCGGTTCAGCCGGTGGATCTCGTCAATGAACAGGACGTCATGGTCTTCCAGGTTGGTGAGAATGGCGGCCAGATCACCGGCGCGTTCAAGCACCGGGCCGGACGTTGACTTTATGTTAACACCGAGTTCGTGGGCGATGATGTTCGCGAGCGTGGTCTTGCCAAGCCCCGGCGGGCCGCAGAACAGGACGTGGTCGAGCGCCTCGCGCCGCGCCTTTGCCGCGGTAATGAAAACGCCGAGGTTCTCCTTGATCCTGTCCTGCCCCACGAAGTCCTGAAACCGGATCGGCCTCAGGCTTCTGTCAAGCTGGATGTCGTCGTCTTCGTTCTGTTCCGCAGTAATAATTCTCTTAGGCAAAGATCATCCTCGGTATTCTGAAGCATCTACGGACGTCTTCTTTCTCCTGACTCCTGACTCCTGACTCCTGACTCCTGACTTATGTTCTCTACCTCTTCATCAACACGCTCAGCGCTTCCCTGATGAGCTCTTCTATCGGGATGCCCTGCCGGCCGTGCCGGACCTTTTTGAGCGCCTCCTCGGCAAGGGGTTTCTTATATCCTAAATTGACGAGAGCCGAGACCGCGTCTTCGACATCATCCTGCGCCACGGACGCAGAGGTCCTCTCATGCGCTGAATCAGCTGCCGCGAGATGTTTCACCTTGTCTTTCAGCTCAAGGACCATCCGCGCGGCCGTCTTCTTGCCTATCCCCGGTATGGAACAGAGCCTTGAGTCATCGGCATCGCAGATGAAGCGCGTCAGATCTCCCACCGACAAGCTTGACAGAACGGCAAGCGCGAGCTTGGGTCCTATGCCCGATACCCCCATGAGGAGCAGGAACATGTCCTTTTCCGCCTGGGTCAGAAAACCGAAGAGGGAAAGAGAATCTTCGCGAAGGTGGGTATGAATATGGAGATTGACCTCCCCGCCGCTCTCGGGGATGCCGTAGAAGGTGGAAAGCGGTACGCGCACCTCATACCCGACGCCGGACACATCAATGATCAGGTAGTCGGCGGCTTTGCGCGTGATCCGTCCTGTGATCGATGCGATCATCTCATCCTGCTTATGCTCGTGCCTTTGCCGGGCTGCCGGAGGGACGAAGAGTTCTTGAGCATCTCTTTCAACCGGGAAGAATGGATATGGCAGATCGCGGCGGCGAGGGCGTCGGCGGCGTCCGCGGGATGCGGCGCCTTCGGCAGATCGAGAAGCGCCTTGACCATCATCTGCACCTGTTTTTTCTCCGCCTTTCCGCTGCCTACCACCGCCTGCTTCACTTCGAGCGGTGCATATTCGAAGACGGGCAGGCCGGCGTTTATCGCCGCAAGGATGGCCACGCCCCTCGAATGCCCGAGCTTGAGCGCGGATCTGATGTTCTTCGAGACGAACAGGTCCTCCACGACGACGATGTGGGGCTTGTACTTGTCTATGATCCTTTCCAGCTCCTCATAGATCTTTTTCAGTCTCATCGGGAACGGCTGCTTGGCGGACGGACTGATCCCGCCTGACGCCACATGGAACAGTTTATGGTCCTCTTCCGCGACAATTCCGTACCCGCTCGTTATCGTACCCGGGTCAATGCCCAGCACCCTCATACAGCCTCCCTGCCTAAAGAAGATATTGAGAAGTCAGGAAGGTGTGAAGGTGAAATCTTCTCATTTTCTCTTCTTCTCATTTTCTCTTCTTCCTATCTTCTTGCCTTCTGATCCTAAGCGGCGTTCAGGATATCATCAGGAATATCGAAATTGGCGTACACGTTCTGGACATCGTCATTGTCTTCGAGCGTCTCGACAAGCCGGAGCATCTGCTGCGCTTCCTTGCCTTCGAGCTTGACATACGTCTGCGGGACCATGGTGATCTCGGCGACTTCCAGGGCAAGACCCGCATCCTCGAGCGCCTTCTTCACCTTTTCCAGATCGTTGGGGGGGGTTGTAATGACGAAATTATCATCCTCGGTCTGCATGTCTTCCGCGCCCGCGTCAAGGGCGAGCGACATGAGCTTGTCCTCATCGGCCTTTTCCCGCTTGACGACGACATACCCTTTCTTGTGGAACATCCAGGAAACGCAGCCCGCCTCTCCCATGTTGCCGCCCGCCTTGCTGAAAATATTACGGATCTCGGAAACGGTCCTGTTTTTGTTGTCGGTCATGGATTCGACCAGGACCGCGACCCCGCCCGGTCCGTATCCCTCATAGGTTATCTCTTCGTACGAGACCCCCGGCAGCTCGCCCGTGCCTTTTTGGATCGCGCGCTTGATATTCTCAGCAGGCATGCTCACCGCCTTGGCCTTGGCGACCGCGGTCCTGAGACGCGGGTTCCCGCCGGGGTCGCCGCCGCCCAGCCTGGCGGCCACGGTGATCTCCTTGCCGATCTTCGTGAAGATCTTGCCGCGCTTTGCATCAGTAGCGGCCTTCTTATGCTTCGTCGTTGCCCACTTTGAATGACCTGACATCTATCCTCCTTGAATACATCAAACTCCAATTTTCAAATCCCAAATCACAAATAACATCCAATTGCCAAACTACAATAACCAAACGTTTGGAATGTGGCCTTTGATTATTGGAATTTATTTGTTATTTGGTGCTTGGGATTTGGTGCTTTCCCAATCTACTTCCCCGCCGCCTGATATTCGTTCTCCATGTCTTCCTTGAGCCGGGTGAAGATCATCCTGCCCGCCGCGGTCTGGAGCACGCTCGTGACGACCACCTCGATGTTCTTGTTGATATGCCTGCGCCCGTTCTCCACCACGATCATCGTGCCGTCGTCGAGATACGCAACGCCCTGGCCCGGCTCCTTGCCTTCCTTGAGCACGAACACGCGCATGCTCTCGCCCGGCAACGCCACGGGCTTGACCGCGTTCGACAGGTCGTTGATGTTAAGCACCTTGACGCCCTGGAGCTCCGCCACCTTGTTCAGATTGAAGTCGTTCGTGATAACCTTGGCCCCGAGCTTTTTGGCAAGCGCGATGAGCTTGCTGTCCACCTCGCGGATCTTCGGAAAGTCGTCCTCGGTGATGCGCACCTCCATGTGGTTCATCTTCTGGATGCGGTGCAGGATGTCGAGACCGCGCCGGCCGCGCGCCCGCTTCAGTGAATCGGAAGAGTCGGCGATATGCTGGAGCTCCTGGAGAATGAAGTGCGGGATAAGGATCGTGCCGTCAAGGAATTCCGTCTCGCAGACGTCGGCGATCCTGCCGTCGATGATGACGCTCGTGTCCATGATCTTGATATTCTCGTCGGAGACGCCCTTGAACAGCTTTCTGATGTCCGCGAGATGAAACCGTTCGCCCTCCCTCACGCCGATCGTAACGCCCAGATAGCCGAAAAATGCGTTCAGCAGAAGCACGATGAAGTTGACGATGCTCCTTTCCAAGGGCACGAGCTTGAGCGGCGACGCGATGATATTTGCTGAGAACAGTCCGACGATAAATCCGAGAATGCCGCCGATAATGACTTTTAATGATACCCGTCTGAACATGATCTCGGTAAGGACAATAAAGACCGCCACGCCGAATCCGATGACCATTCCCTCGGTTTTGCTGACCTGGTCACCGAGCTGTGTGGCTACATAGTACCCGGTCAGGGCGCCGAGAAAAAGAAACAACAGCCGAATGATAATAAGGCCCATATACGATCACCTCCTTTATTGGATGATAGTGATACATGAAAAGAGATAAAACAAGTCGAGTTCCGGAACAGGAACAACGATGATACACCCGTCGTTATTCGGGCTTTATGGTAACAAACAGGTCCTCACCCTTTCTTTTTATGAGGAGCAGTATCCTCTCCTTTCCTTTGAGCCTTGATGCCGCCTTTTTATAGTCCTCAATTGTCGCGATATCCTTTTTGTTTATCTGCAGGACAATGTCGCCGGGGCGGAGCCCTGCCTCAAAGGCCTTGCCGGCCTGGTCGACCTTTATGATGAGCACTCCCCGCGCGTCCTCGTCAAGGCCGAAACGCCTGGCGATATCAGGCGTAATTTCGTGAACGACGATCCCCGCGAGCGCCGTGCTCTCCTGTTCGTTCGCCGCCTCTTCGTCGGGAGCGGGCTCGGCGAGCTTCTTCGGCAGCTCCGCGACGACCACCGCTATCTCGATCTCTTTCTTCTGGCGGAGCACCTTCACCGTTACCGTCGTGCCCTTGGCGGTCTGGGACACCATGTTGCGCAGGTGGCCCGTGTCTTCCACGACCCTGCCGTTGTACTGGAGAACCACATCGCCCTGCCTGATCCCCGCCTTTTCAGCCGGGCTCCCCTTCATCACGCCGCTCACGAGCGCGCCCTTCAGGTCCTTCACGCCGAATTCCTCGGCGAGGTCGGAGGTTACCTCCTGGATGCTCACGCCGAGCCAGCCGCGCGGCACCTTCTTGAACTTGATCAGGCTTTCCATGACCTGTTTGACCATGGAGCTCGGCACGGCGAACCCGATCCCCTGGTAGCCGCCGGTCCTCGAGACAATGGCGGTATTGATCCCGACCAGCTCTCCGCGCGCGCTCAGGAGGGCGCCGCCGGAATTTCCGGGGTTGATCGCCGCGTCCGTCTGGATAAAATCTTCATAGTCCGCGATGCCGACGTTCGCCCTGCCGACCGCGCTGATCACGCCCATGGTCACGGTCTGGTTCAATCCAAAGGGGTTGCCGATGGCAAACACGATCTCCCCGACCTTGAGCTTGTCCGAGTTTCCCCAGGGAAGCGCCGTAAGGCCCTTCGCGTCGATCTTGATGACGGCGATATCCGTCTTCGGATCAGCCCCGATGAGCTTTGCCTTATAGTCCTTCTTGTTCGAGAGCATCACCTTGATTTCCTGGGCCTTTTCGATGACATGGTTATTGGTGACGATGTATCCGTCCTCGGACACGATCACGCCGGAGCCCAGGCTTTGCTCCTTATGCTCCTTCGGGACAGGGGAATGCGGGTTCTGGTCCCCAAAAAATCTCCTGAAGAACGGGTCGTCAAAAAAATCGAAGGGAGCGTCCTCCCGCGTCTTTATCACCCTCGTCGTCGATATGTTCACCACCGAAGGAGTGGCGATCATCGCGACCTCGGACTGCGCGTCACTCAGCTGGGTCAACACGTCGATCGACTTGGATGAGACCTGGTTCTTGGCCGGCAGAGGAGTCACTATGCCGAGGTGCGAAGACAGAACGAGGCCGATAAACACCCCCAGGACAAGGAGAAAGGCGGCGGATAGATACCATCTCTTTTTGTTCATCATGGTACGGGAGACCTCCTGACGTGCGGTACTGCGCTGCCCGGAACTGTAAAAAAACATTCTACCAGAAAGAAGTCAGTCTTTTCAAGCGTTTTTTGTATTTGACAAAGAGGGCTGAAACACTATAATACCACCATTCTGAAAATAGTATTACCATCAAATTCAGGAGAATGCTTTTTGTCCGTCAAGCGAAACAAACAACGCCGAACTGCGCCGGAGATAGAAAGCCTCGACAAACAATATCTCTGGCATCCTTTCACCCAGATGAGCGACTGGGAAAAGGAGCCGCAGATCGTCGTCGAAAGCGGCAACGGCAGCACCCTCATTGACATCCGGGGGAAGAGATACCTCGACGGCGTATCGTCGCTCTGGGTCACGGTCCACGGCCATAGGAAAAAAGAGATCGACAGGGCCGTGTCCGCTCAGCTCAAGAAGATCGCCCACTCCACTCTCCTCGGGCTTTCGAATGTCCCCGCTGTTCTGCTCGCGGAAAAGCTCATCCAGATCGCTCCGCCGGGGCTCTCGAAGGTCTTCTACTCCGACAGCGGATCAACCGCCGTTGAGATCGGCCTCAAGATCACGTTCCAGTACTGGCAGCAGAAAGGACAGGCGTTCAGGAGCAAGACCGGATTCATCTCCCTCAAAGAGGCGTACCACGGAGACACGATCGGCTCCGTGAGCGTGGGCGGCATTGACCTGTTCCACGAGATATATAAGCCCCTGCTCTTCCATTCCCGCAAGATAGACACCCCTCACTGTTATCGATGCGCGCTTGGCAAAACCTATCCCGCCTGCGGACTCGCCTGCGCGCAGCAGGCCGAAGAAGTCCTCCGGAGCCATGGCCGTGAGACCGCCGCGCTGATCATCGAGCCCCTCGTGCAGGGCGCTGCAGGCATGCTGGTCTCCCCGCCCGGTTACCTGCGCAGGATACGGGAGCTCTGTACCAAATATAATGTCCTCATGATAGCGGATGAGGTCGCGACAGGATTCGGCAGGACAGGGAAAATGTTCGCCTGCGAGCATGAGGGTGTTTCCCCTGACATCATGTGCGTTGCCAAGGGCATCACCGGCGGTTACCTGCCCCTTGCGGCAACGCTCACGACCGGGGAAATATACCGCGGCTTTCTCGGCGAATATCGTGAGCTCCGGACATTCTTCCATGGCCACACCTACACGGGCAACCCGCTTGCCTGTGCCGCGGCAATAGCTAATATCGACCTCTTTAAAAAGGAAAAAACGCTCCGGAAACTGGAGCCCAAAATAGCATACCTGTTTGAACAAATGGGCCGGCTCAAACGGCTTAAGCATGTCGGGGACATTCGGCAGAAGGGCTTTATGGCCGGTATCGAGCTCGTAAAGGACAGGGAAACAAAAGAACCCTATCCCCTTGAGGACAAGATGGGGATCAGGGTCATACTCGAATGCCGCAAGAAGGGCCTCATCATCCGCCCCCTCGGAAACGTAATCGTCCTTATGCCGCCATTCTCCATCTCAATGAAGGAGCTTAAACGCATTATGGATATCGTGTACGCGGCCATCAAAAACGTCACGGAAGGCAGTTAAAAGGTGTTTATTCTCTTGTCATCTCTCCGTGGGTTTGTTAATTGCTTGACATACTATCTGTATGTGTTATTATTATGCCTATATAGAGATACTTATTGAACGGAGAATACCATGTCTGTCAGCTCTGTCAAAAGAATCGGCATCTCGATCCCGGATCCCATCCTTAAAGACCTTCAAGCGTTAGTGCCGGAACGGAAACGCAGTGAATATATTGTCAAAGCGCTGCAGGAAAAGATCGAAGAGGAGAAAAATCGCAGATTGCACGATAAAATGATCGCAGGATATAAAGCGAACGCCGCTGTCGATGCTGAGACGGCGGAAGAGTGGCGGTTGTTGGAGGAAGAGGCCGATGCGCTCATAGGCGTTCGAGAACCCAAAAAACAGTACGGGAGGAAACCACGTGGTTCTTCCAAAAAGAGGTGAAGTCTATTATGTCGCCTTTGACCCCACCGTAGGAGTGGAAATCAGGAAGACCCGCCCCGCCCTGATCATTCAAAATGATGTAGGCAATACGCACTCCCCTGCAACCATTGTAGCCGCCATCACATCGACGGCACGAGAGGCTTATCCCTACGAAGTTGACTTAAAAGCCGGAGAAGGCGGGCTGCCCAAGGACTCCATTGTTCTCCTTAACCAGGTTCGAACGATCGACAAAAAACGATTAGGCAGAAAACTCGGCATGGTCTCTCCTGAGACCATGAAGAAAGTTGATCGCGCAATCGCCATAAGTCTCGGCATGATAAAGACGTGAGTTGACAGCAAGATTCAAGTATTACCATCACCTGCTATCGCCGTTTAAAAGCTCCAATTGCTTTTTGGCCCCTTCGACAGTATTCTCCTCCTTGCCGATCTCTGAGAAAATGAATGCTCCGGGTTTATGTAACGAAAGGGATTGAAAAACAGACTACTCCTTGTCTTCCGACGCGGGGGAAGACGGCCCCGGTTCCTTGTCCGCGGATTCCATCAAAGCGTTCAGGGTTTTGATGGCTTTTGCGGCGTTCTTGCCCTTTGTTGCGGACCGCTCTTTCACTTGCTCCACGCTCTTCCCCACCCCGGCAACACCGTGGATCACATCGTTGACATGGGCAAAGACCAGATAGATCACGGCAAAAGCGGAAAGACCGATGCGGGCAAGATACACTATTTTGTCGTATTTTTTATATTCTATTACCTCTTTCAATCTCTCGAGGACCACGTACAGGACGACCAGGACCGTTATAATCATGATGGTCTTTGCGAGCCGTCGGCTGAACGGTTTTTCCTCGTCCGCGCGTGCGGCCGCCGACAACGAATAATCCGGCACGGCCGGCGCCGATGACAATTGTTCATCCTGCGCTCCCTGATGGCCCGAAGTCAGCTTCGGCTCATCCTTCAACTCGCCGCTGAAAATGACCGCCGTGGGCCGGTATCTTTCAGGGACAGACTGAAGGTCGTCGGCAAAACAGACAACGCCGTCCTTATCAACATATTTATAAAGGACGGCAAAGCTGTCACGGACCAAAAATATACCGAGAATAAAGATAACGGCAACGGAAATCAGAAACATTTTTTTCATAAAGACACCTTCACTTTCGCGATTTTATCAGATTCTAAGGAATTATCTCTTCGTTGTCAATACGGTTCTACACGGCCTCATCAGGCCGTTGCGGGACGTGGAGTTTCCGCTCCTGCCTTTTTTGAGAACGCAAGCACGGCAGGCAATAAAAGATTGACGAGCGGAACAAGCGTAAGCAGGCCGAGCCACTTGTTCTTGCCGAGGTTCTCCGCGATACACATCCAGAGGTACACACTGACGATCACGTTGACTATCGGGATGAAGAACAGGAGGATCCACGCCAGGGACTTTCCGGCTGACTGAAAGAAGGTCCACACCTGGATGATCGGTATCCACGCGAGCCAGGCAGCGGACACATCCAGTTTTTTAGCGATCAGAAAAAGACAGAGCGCGCTATAGAAATAAAGCACCGCCGATACGATAAGAATGACCGTCTTGAACCCGGCCAGTAAAGCAGCGATCATCTC
>DATDRO010000348.1:0-4434 GCA_035291685.1 Nitrospirota bacterium
GCCCTCCGGTCAGGGACGTGTTCGAGCTTGCCAGACTGGCCGCTGTTTTCGAGATATTCCCGAGTTTTTCAGAGGCCGAGACAAAGCTGTAAGACTGCTGAATTCTATAGTGAGCGCATTCCCCGCAGATTGCTGCAGGGAGCTTCAATAAGTGACGGATTCGTAAAAAGTCGTTCTCACACGGAGATCACGGAGGACACAAAGAAAAACATGAATATTTTCAAGAGGCCTTTCTTCGTGCCTTTGTGCCTTTGTGTGAAAAATTGACTTCTTACGAGACTTTCATAAGTACAGACGTTCATCATTTCGCGCCGGAGAATGAAAGTCGCTTGTGAAGACCATATTCGGATATATCGGCAGGGCGCTCATAACATTTCTCCAGGAACTTTCGAGCATCTATTATCTGTTTCTGGAGACGGTGGCGCAGAGCATTGTGCTTTTTACCGATCGAAAAAAACTCAGGCAGGCGAGGCTGCTTGAGCATATCGACGAGATCGGCGCCCGCTCACTGCTGCTCGTTCTCGCGGTTTCGGTCCTCCTCGGCATTGCGCTTACCGTCCTGGTATCGTTTCAGCTCAAGGAACTGGGGGCGCTCAGCTATATACCCGGGTTTGTCGCGGTGGCGGTGTTCCGCGAGATGGGCCCGCTTATCACCGCCTTGATCATCGCGGGCAGGGTCGGCGCGGCGTTCACGGCCCGCATCGGGACCATGAAAGTCTCGGAAGAGATCCTCGCCCTTGAGACCATGGCGATTAACCCCGTACGGTTTCTCGTCGTCCACCGGTTTATCGGCCTCATCGTGTCCCTTCCCGCGCTCACGATCCTGGCGGATTTTACGGCGCTGATCGGCGGGTTCCTGTTCGGTTCGCTGCGCCTCGGCATTCCCGCTGATACGTATTTGCGCGAGACGCTCGACGTGCTGATGTTCAAGGACCTCTATTCCGGAATAGTAAAGGCCGTCGTCTATTCCGTTGTCATCGTGATGGTGGGCTGTTACCGCGGCCTGGCTGTGGACGGAGGCGCCGAGGACGTCGGCAGGTCCACCATGCTTTCGGTGGTCTCTTCCACGCTCGCGATCATTGTGTTCGATACGGTGATGACCGCGGCGTTCTATGGATAGTTTCAGCGGACCGGAGGAGTTAAGGATGAGGGCCGGTTTGTTTTTGCTCACCGAGCATCCTTAACGCTTTGCGGAGTTTTATGCTTACCGTACGCGACATAAAAAAATATTACGGCAGTCATAAGGTCCTCGACGGCGTGAGTTTGAGGGTCGAACAGAAGAAGATCACGTATATCTTCGGCACGAGCGGCGGAGGAAAGAGCACGCTGCTCAAGATCCTGATCGGGGCCCTCAGGCCTGATTCCGGCGAGGTTTGTTTCGGCGATACGGTCCTCACCGGGCTTGCGGACCGGCAGCTTGATCCCTTTCGAAAAAGGATCGGTATGCTGTTCCAGCACGGCGCGCTCCTTAATTCCATGACCGTGGGCGAGAACGTCGCGCTTCCCATCAGTGAGCACACCACCCTTGACGACAGCATCATCAAGATCATGGTAAAGATGAAGCTCGATCTCGTGGGCCTGAGGGATTTCGAAGACCTGTACCCGGGGCAGATTTCCGGCGGGATGCAGAAGCGCGTGGCGCTCGCCCGCGCCCTTGCGCTCGACCCCGAGGTGGTTTTTTTCGACGAGCCGACGTCCGGGCTTGATCCCATCGTCGCATCGGTGATCACGAAGTTGATCGCGGACCTCAACCGCCTTCTCGGCATTACCTGCGTGGTGGTGACCCATGCGGTGGAAGAGGCCATGAAGATCGCGGACAAGATCGTCATTCTGTATATGGGCAAGGTGCTTGCCGAAGGATCGCCGCAGGAGATACGCGCGAGTACGGACCCGGTTGTTCAGCAGTTCATTACCGGCAGTCCCGACGGCCCGATCTCATTTCATGCGACGAGCAAGGACTACCGGGAAGACCTGCTGGTGGGGTAGATATTTGGAGCGAGCCGACCGTGTCGGCGTTGAACGGCAACACGGTTGCCTTGGTCCAAAAAGCGCCATGCCATAAGAGGTGCACATGGAATATCGTCGAACCGAAATACGCGCCGGTATTTTTCTTCTGGTGTCATTCATTATCCTCGTGGTAATGGTCTTTACCGTGAGCGATATCGAGAGTTTGTTCAAGAGAAAAAAGGATGTCAGGGTGCTCTTTTCGTACAGCGACGGGATCGAAAAGAACGCGCCGGTCCGGTTTTCCGGTATAAAGATCGGAAAGGTCAAGACCGTGCGGGTTGCGCCGGAATACGGCGACAAGGTCGAGATCACCTTAAGTGTCTACCGGGACACGGTCATTAAGGAAGACTCCAGGGCCGCTATCAAGACGCTGGGTCTCGTCGGAGGCAAGTATGTGGAGCTGAGCGCAGGAACGTTTGAAGCGAAACTGCTCGCGCCGGGGGAGATAATCCGGGGCGATGAAGCCGTTAAATTGGAAGATCTGACGAGAATGGGCATTGATGTCGCGCTGAAGCTCAAGAACATTGCCAATAATCTCAACAATGTACTTGGAGACGCGACAGTGGCAAGGGCGCTGAAAGCGACGATCCAGAACCTCCAGGAGGTCACGGCAAACATCAAGACCATGACGTCGAGCAAAGATGAGGTCGCGCAGGGGCTCAAGAGCCTGCCCGAGCTGGTAAAAAAGCTCGACGAGAGCGCCAACAACCTCAGGTTGATCACGGAGAAAGCGGACAAGGTGGTCGGTGACAACAAAAAGAACATAGACGCCACGCTCGAAAACGTGAAGGAAATGACGAAAAACCTGAAAGAGACCACGGAAGACGTGAAGAAGCATCCGTGGAAGCTGCTCAGAAAACCGTAAATAATGATTGAAGTTAAGAGGGAAAGAAGGTGAGAACTTGTGAAAGCGCAAGGGTAAACGTCTTGTAATTTCTCATTTTCCCCTCTTCTTATGTTCTATTTTTGTTGCAAGGGAGTGTAAATGACCGTGCAGTCGATAAAAGGCGTCAAGGACGTTCTGCCCGAGGACATGCCCGCCTGGCATCACCTCGAGGCGACGGCGAGGAAACTTTTCGTGGATTACGGGTTCACCGAGATCCGCGTTCCGATCTTTGAATACACCGAACTCTTTGCCCGGAGCATCGGCGCTTCGACGGACATCGTCGAGAAGGAGATGTACACCTTCGAGGACCGCGACGGCAGGAAGATCACCCTGCGGCCCGAGGGAACCGCCGGCGTCGTACGCGCCTTTGTCGAGCACAAGATGTACGCGCAGAATGCTTTAACAAAGCTTTATTATATGGGCCCCATGTTCAGGCACGAACGGCCGCAGAAGGGGAGGTTCCGCCAGTTCTACCAGATCGGCGTTGAGGCGTTGGGAATGGACCATCCTCATGTTGATGTGGAAATTCTTGCCATAGTCCACCAGCTGTATGCGCGGCTCGGCATAACCGGTCTCGCTTTGCAGGTTAATTCTCTTGGGGACAGCGCGTGCCGCGGAAAGTACCGTGATGCGCTCAAGGCATATCTCAAAAAGAAGCTTGCCACCCTTTGCGCGGACTGCCAGCGCCGGTATGAAACAAATCCCATGAGAGTTTTAGACTGCAAGGTTGACGCCGACAAGTTCGGCGATTCGCCCGTGATGCTGGATTATCTCTGCGACCCGTGTAAAGCGCATTTTCATGCGGTCGAGAGCGGATTGCGAAAGCTCGGCATTCCATATGAGGTCAATCCCCGACTGGTCCGGGGCCTGGATTACTATACCCGTACCACGTTCGAACTCGTCATGGGACATGTCGGCGCGCAGAACACTGTAGCAGCCGGCGGCAGGTATGACGGCCTGGTAGAGGAAATAGGGGGCCCGCCGACGTCCGGGATCGGTTTTGCGCTCGGCGTGGAACGGACCGTTTCGCTTATGGATGCTGATACATTGATCCCGTCGAGACCGGTTCTCTATATCGCCGCATTGGGAGAAGAGGCTGTCAAACTCTCGCTGCCTTTTCTTCACGAGCTCAGACGGGCGGGCATCGGTGTGGACACGGATTATAACGGCGCAAGCCTCAAGAGCCAGATGAAAAAGGCGGACAAGTCAGGCGCCGGACATACTCTTATTCTCGGAGAGCAGGAGATAAAGAACGGGAAGGCGGTCCTTCGCGACATGCGGACCAAGGAACAGGCGGAGATCGGCCTCGGAAATATTGTGGATGAATTAAAGAAAAGATTACGTTAGCCACAAAGGCACTAAAGTCACAAAGACCTTCTTGGTGTCTTCGTGCCTTCGTGGTGAAGCTTTGAGGTTTTCCATGAAAGTCGGCGTTATCTCAGACACCCATGTCCCCGCTATCGTCAAAGCGCTTCCGTCGTTCATATTCGATATTTTCAAAGATGTGGAACTTATCCTTCACGCGGGAGACCTTGTCGAGC
>DATDRO010000349.1:0-3943 GCA_035291685.1 Nitrospirota bacterium
GGTAAAAGCCAGGCAAAAAAATGGATGTTGAATAATTTACGCTCCCATGCTATCTTCAACAGGATCATTTTTCGTAATATTGCACAGGGAGTGAGAATAATGCGAAGAATAGCTTTGCCTGCTGTATTACTTGTCCTGGCATTGGCGCCCGGTTGCGGCGGAGGCAGTTCCACCGAGCCGGCCAACAGTGTAAAGATCATAAATATCGAGAACGCTACTCCTGCCTCTGCCATGCCTGGAGCAAGCACAACCTTTAACATCACGGTATCCTATGATTTGCAGACCGCTTGATAGCGCGTTTATAGACTATTGTTTCTCAAAATTCAGTGATAGATCGAGTGATTACTGGATAGGATGTCCCGTCCCGATTGCCAGGATACCGGTAAGCAGGGGTAAGGAGACAATACCTATTCCCGGCGCGGAAAACCCCAATGGATATAATTTCTTATATGTGTTCCTTGTACCGAATCAGGCTTCGGATTCCTCGGCTGGTGTGGCAATCGACGTACAACCGGTCCCGTGAACAGAAAGCGAATCACGCTCAACATGAAAGCATCTTTCTCGTCTTGCATTCGCCGTCGTTCTCACCTGCCTGACCTATAAGCAGCGGCTCTCTTATGGATAATGATAGATTAAGTGGCATTTATAAAAAATTACGGCCTTTTTTGACCGCCCCGCATGAGCTTTATCTCGTGGTGTCTATCGAGAAGCAAACACTCTTCGTCTGCTCGAACAACGCCATTGTCGAGCGATATAATGTCTCCACCTCCCGCTTCGGCAACGGCAATCGGGAAAACTCGCTCAAAACACCGCTCGGCGTCCACCGGATCAGGGAGAAGTATGGGGCCGGCGCGCCTGCGGGCCGCGTTTTCCGGGACCGCGAAGACACGGGCGAAAACTGGGACCACAAACAGAACGGAGACAATCTGATCCTGACCCGCATCCTGCGGCTTGAAGGCCTTGAGGAGGGGATCAATAAAGGCCCGGGCGTGGATTCCTATGAGCGCTACATCTATATCCACGGCACCGGCCGGGAGGACCTCATCGGCACTCCTCTGTCGCACGGGTGCGTGTGCATGCGTAATCACGACGTCATCCGATTATTTGATAAAGTCAGGGAAGGTACGCTCGTTTACATCGATCCGCAGCCAGTCGTCATTAACGAACACCGATGCCGCAGCGTCCATTTTACCGGCATTTTCGGCAGCGGCATGAGCGCGCTCGCGCAGTACCTGCGCTTTCAGGGGATCACGGTCTCGGGTTCCGATCGTTTCCATGTAAGTGAGGATACCGCCGCTATCCGGCGATCGCTTGAGGGGCTCGGGTGTTCCATCGTTCATCAGGATGGTTCGGGTATCGACGCGGATACCGATATTGTCTGCGTCTCGACTGCGATAGAAGACTCGAATCCCGACATCGCTGCTGCGCGCAGTCGCGGTCTTCCTATCGTCCATCGCTCCGACCTGCTGAGCGCTCTCATCGTGACAAAAAAGACCATTGCCGTTGCCGGCACGAGCGGCAAGTCCACGGTGACCGCAATGATATTTGAATTCCTGACCGCATGCGAAAAATCGCCCTCCCTCATCAGCGGCGCGGGTTTACGCAGGCTCGAAAAGCAGGGACTTATCGGCAATGCCTGGAGCGGCGGCTCCGATCTTCTGGTGGTGGAGGCTGACGAAAGCGATGGAACGCTGGTCAAATATCGTCCCGAAGCAGCGGTTATCCTGAATATTTCGAAGGACCATAAAACTGTCGATGAGATAACAGGGTTTTTCGAAACACTGGTTTCAAACACTCCCTGGACAGCCTCCAATGCCGACGACCCGATCCTTGCTTCCCTTCCCGCGACCGTGCGCTTCGGCAAAAACGGTTCCGCCTCGTGGCAACCGGACAAGGAAGAGCTTTTGCCGACTTCGGTCAGGCTTTTTCGGAACAGCACTGAATATCATCTGCCGCTTCCCGGGGAACATAATCTTGAAAACCTGCGTGCGGCGCTGTGCGTGTGCGAGCAGTTCGGATGCGAGCGAACAGCGCTTGTTGATGCGGTAAAAAATTATGAGGGCGTGGCCCGGCGTTTTTCCGTGACGCGGACGGAGCAGAACGTCTATGTGGTCGACGATTTTGCGCATAATCCGGCAAAGATAGCGGCTGTTGTTCGCGCCGCGCGGGGCCTTTCCGGCCGTATTCTTGCCATATACCAGCCGCATGGGTTCGGCCCGACCCGGTTCTTAAAAGATGAATACATCGCAACCTTCCGGACCATCTTCCTGCAACAGGACTCGCTCTATCTCCTGCCGATCTATTATGCCGGAGGCACAGCGCAAAAAAACATTTCCTCGGAAGATATTATACAGGGCCTTGGTCCCGTAGCATTCAATGCACAATCGGTAAAAGATCGCGATGAGCTGTTGGCCGGATTAAAGGCCGATGCAGGACCGGAAGACTGCGTTCTTCTCATGGGAGCGCGGGACCCGTCGCTGCCCGCGTTGGTAAGGAAAATCGTGGAAATGTTCGGCGGTGAAATGAGAAAGTCTTAAAACGATGGTCGAACGGCCCCTGCCAAGACCCGGCTGATTTTTTACCCGATCTCGTTCTTTTCCGATATAATTTCCATGGCATTATATTCTCCGTCCCGGAAATGCCAATATTGCATGGGAGCAGGGGTGGTACATGAAAAACAAGGACAAATCCTCTCAAAAGAAAAACACCGTGTCCCCGGAAGCGCCAAGCGCCAAACGGAAAAAAACAAAGGAAGAGCTCTCCGAGCACGGTGCCATGCTGCAGCAGATCATGGACACGGCGAGTGTGGCGATCGGCCTGGTGGACAAAACTGGTCGCATCACCCACGCCAACCGGAGCATGGCAGAGATGTTCGGCCGGACGCTCGAAGAGCTTGCCGGGTGCGAGTATGTGGAACTGGTCCATCCGTCCGAGAGGGAGACCGGGCGGAAGAATATGCTTGCCCTGCTGGCAAGCGAGATACCTTCCGTGGACCTCGAACGCCGATACTGGCGGAAGAATGGCACTGAGTTCTGGGGCCACCTTGCATGCAGGCGATTCCACGACGTCCACGGCAACGAGCTTGGCCTGATCGGTGTGATCACGGACATCACCGCGCGGAAGCAGTCAGAAGCGGCCTTGAAACAAAGCGAAGCGAAATACCGCCTCCTCTATAATGAAACCCCTGTTCTGCTCCATTCCATAGACCGGAATGGGACCCTTGTCGAAGTAAATGATTACTGGCTGAAGACCCTCGGCTATGAACGAAACGAAGTGATCGGCAGAAAGGTGACCGATTTCTTTACAGAGGCATCTCGAAAGTACGCCCAGGAGGTCGTTCAGCCGGCGTTCTTCCGGGACGGTATAGCCAAAGATGTATCGTATCAGTTCGTAAGAAAGAACGGCGAGGTCCTGGATGTGCTTCTTTCAGCGACTGCTGAGCGGGACGCCGCCGGCGCTGTTGTACGCTCTCTGTCGGTGATCGTGGACATCACCGAACGCAAAAGGGCCGAGGGGAAACTGGTCCACGCCAAAAATCTGATGCAATACATCATATCTCACGCCCAAAGCGCCATTGCAGTCCACGACAGGGATTTGAAATATATATTCGTAAGCGATCAATACCTCCACCAGTACAACGTTAAAGAGCAGGATGTAATTGGGAAACACCATTATGACGTGTTTCCGGATCTCCCGCAAAAATGGAGAGACGTACACCAGCGGGTGTTGGCCGGGGCGGTGGAAAGTCAGGAAGAAGATCCCTATGAACGGGAAGACGGTTCGGTGGATTGGACGCGCTGGGAATGCCGGCCCTGGCATGAATCCGATGGGTCGATCGGCGGGTTGATCGTCTATACCGAAGTCATCACCGACCGCAAACGCAGGGAGGAGGCGTTGCGTGCAAGCGAGGAGCGGTTCAAGGCGATCACCATGACCGCGTCCG
>DATDRO010000350.1:0-3068 GCA_035291685.1 Nitrospirota bacterium
CGAGATCCAGGTGGTAAAATATCGTTTCCACACCCTGAGCGGCTGGCACCACTGGGGATTGCTCGCCATATAGTTGGCGGGGCAGAGCGGGAACCCGTTCTGGATAAGGCCGTCACGCACGAACTCGGCGAAGACGGAAAAGTATTTTTTGGCCGCATCGGCCTCCGCCTCCGTGGCGGGATCGTCGTAGATGAGGGCGTTGTCCTGGTCGGTCTTGAACGTCTGCTCTTTGCGGCCTTCGCTGCCGAACACCAGCCAGCAATAGGCGAGCGGCGGCGGTCCGAATTTCCGCTCCGCCAGTTCGATCACCTTGCGCACGAGCCGGTCGTTTATTTCGGTAATGACCTTCGTGATGTTGCTCGCCTTGGCCCCTTCTTTGAGGAGCAGCCCGACAATGCCGTTGATCTTCTTTGAAACAGGGACGAGCCCTTCGACCGTCTGCTGATTTTCAATATCCTTGGTGAGAGAGAGCGGGGAGGTGCCCTGGAGCATCATGAGATCGTGGTTCGTGACAACGCCTTTGAGCCCCCCGGCCTTGATGACAAGAATATGGTGAATGCCGTAGCGGAGCATTTTGAGAACGACCTCAAAGCAGTAGTCGCGCGCGTCCACGCGTATCAGGGACGTGCTCATCACGTTCCTCACCGGTTCATGCACATCTCTCCCCCTGGCCACAACCTTCTCCCGGAGGTCACGATCGGTCACAATACCCGACGGAAGGTTGTTGTTGTCGAGAATGACAAGCGAGCTGATCTTGCTCTCCGACATGAGTTGGGCCGCTTCCTGGACCGTCATGTCCTCGGAGGCCGAAACCACTTCTTTGGTAGCGATATCCTCCACGCGGGTCGTGAACAGGAGACGGTCGCTGCCGCCGTAGAATACGCTCTTATCCTGCATCTCCTGGTATGTCCTGTCGATATACTTCGTAATGTGAGATTTCAGAAAGTATTCGGTAAAAGCAAGGTGCGAGTCAAGGAGCTTCATCACCATCTCTTTCCCGAGGAGGTAGCAGATGGTATCGTCGACTGCTACGATGTTTGATCTCACCCGGTCCTTGCCTACCATCGAGAGGAACCCGAAGGTGTCCCCCTCTCCCCGATAATCGATCACCACTTCTCCGCCGTTCTCCGACATCATGGACACCTTCACCCCCCCTTTTTTGATAATTCTGAGGGCGTCGCTCGGCGGGCCATCCTGCCGCATGATAACCATGTCCTTGGGATAGAACTCCATGGACAGATTGGCGGCAACAGACTTCAGGTCAGCCTCATCGAGAAACTGAAAAGGGGGAACCTTCTTTAAAAAAGCTATGACATCTTCGAGGATCATAATATGCGGGGTTGAGTGTCTCTTGATAAGCAAATAAAATACCAGACGGGGAATGTTAAAAAGTGACTCTTAAATCAATATGTTGCGGTTTTAATCAGAAATTTCGGGGCAGGGCCGTGTAACGAAAAGTAATTACGGTTTTCTTTATGTTACTTCCGGTAAAGGCATGGCAGGAGTACTTATAAATCATTCCATTTGAGAACTATGGCACTGAAGATAAAAGTATTGAAAGCTACGATAACAGTCGCATTGGTATTTGTTGTGCCAATATAATTGTCAAAACGACTGATCCCGGAAAATTCCGACAAGCTGGCCGGGATCATGCAGTACTCTAACGGGGAAAACCAGCCCGTCGATCTCCTTCTCAAACCGCGGGCCATTTGTTACAAATAAATCAAATTCTACTCAAAATTTACATTCTTCAATTTCCAATTTCCAATTTTCAATTCCGGCGTGGCCGGGTTAGGGCCGTCGGGATCGGCGAGGATGGTCTTGACGCTCACCGCAATGCACTCTGGAAAAGAACGTCCCGCGAGGTTCGCAACTGATTTCGCGCACCAATGGTGCGAGTTTTTCATTCGGATGGTATACGAGATAAAAATTTCGCATCCTCCAAAGATTTGCACTGGAAAACCCCTGTATCCCCGGAAACTCTTTTTGCAGATCTTTTGCAAGAGTCTCTACTATTGCCTTGCCCCAGCCAAGCTTGTCCTGCTTTGCCGCTATTGATCTGCCTATGTCCCAATACAAGGTTATCAGCTCTTTGTTTACGGCTTTAAAGGCGTCATACTGGGCCTTATGTATGCGCTCTTTTATCTTTCCAAGAAAGGTTTTATACTCCGCGCTCACAATAGCTTTCATTAATTCATCCCCTCTCAATTGCCGGCAACGGGGACGGAGTAAAAAATTCGATAATACCCTCCACCCTTCTCACTCCTGTCTCAACGCCCATTTCCAGGCTGGCTGAATCTTGATCTTGCGGCCTTCAAAGACGCGCTCCGTTTCCTGATTTGCCGTCAGGATAAGCCCATCCTTGATTTTCCATTTTGTCAGCGCTTCAAGAAGACCCTTTAGTTCCCGCGCTTCATTCTGCGATGTCATCTCCCAGCACACCTGCATGGCGAGGACCGGTTTCGTTCCCGACTTGAGGATGAAATCGCACTCCTGCCGCTCTTTATGAAAGAAACACTCCTGTTTTCTCCGGTAGAGTTCCACGGCAACCATGTTTTCGAGCAGTCTTCCCCGGTTTTCAGAGAACGGAACCCCGAGGCCGGCAAACCCCGTATCGATCAGATAGGCTTTCCGGGCGTTCATCGCGCGCGCGCGCGGCGAGTAGGAAAATTTTTCCACAAGCACGAGAAAAAACGCTTCCTCAAGATAGTGCAAATAATTTGCAATGGTCCGCTTGCTGCCGGAAAGCCCGGCGGACTTCAGCATTTTTTCAAATGCGGAAATTGAGAACAAACCTGCGTACGAGTCGAGGGCATAGCCCATCATGCGGTCGAGAACGGACCGCGCCTTGATTGCGTAGCGTTCCAGGATGTCCTTGTAAAAGATCGTCCCGTAATAGGTCTGGAGCAGTTGACGCTTGATGATGGGATCGTTGGTCGCGATGACTTCCGGGAACCCCCCTTCCTGGAGATAGGCTTCAAAGGCTTTGAGTATCCGTCCTCGTGAAGGGGTGTGCACGGTCACTGCGTCAAACGGTATTGAATGGAAGATGAGATATTCCCGGAAGG
>DATDRO010000351.1:0-5797 GCA_035291685.1 Nitrospirota bacterium
TCCTGCGTGTTCTTTGTGATATTCTCGACGGTTTTCTGTATATCGTCCACGAGCCGGTACGACGTCGCGATCGCCTTTGCGGTCTCGGCCGAACCGTTGGAGATATTTTGCGAGATGCGGGATAAGTTCACCGAGGCATCGCTCAGGCTGGCGAAGGTGGCGGCAACCTTGTTGAGCATCTGCCGCAGGCTCCGGGTCATGTGGTTGAATGCGTGCGCAAGGGTCCCGATCTCGTCGGCGCTGTCGATGTGCACTTCTTTTGTCAGGTCGCCCGCGGCCAGAAACGAAGTTCCTTCCATCAGTTTCCGGATCGGGTCCAGGATCTGGGAGCCGATGAGGTATGTCAGGATGATTCCCGAGATGACCGCAAGGAGCAGAATAAAGCTCGTCATCGTCGCGGCATTGTGGGAGAGCACCGCGATCTCATTGAGAGAACTGTCGAGTTGTTTGATGCCGTTTGCCTTGAGCTCGGAAAGAAGGGCGAAGAGTTCGCTTCTGCTTGAGTTAAAACGGATCATAGCGCGGCCGATCTCCGCCCACTCCTGGTTCAGGGTCAGGCGAACGAGGTCCTGACCGAACCGGAAGTTGTTGTCCATCTTTTCCTTCAGCGCGTGAAAGGAATTCAGGAGGTCCGGGTTTTTTGCAAAGACCGTGTCGACCTCGGCCCATTTTTTGTCGACCTCCTCTTTGAGCTTCGTCGCCTGCGCCAGCCCTTGATTGGTCGCCGTGTCCACCGAGCGTGTGATATCGTCAAGCATCTGCGACAGCATGCCCTCCATTTCCATGACAGTGAGCGCCTGGCGGAAGGCGGTGTCCTTTACGAATGTCGAATTGCTGCTTATTTTATTTACCGAAAGGATGCCGACGGTGCTGACAACGGCAAGGAGAACGAGTATGATCCCAAAACCGAGCGAGATCTTCTTCCTGACACTGAGGTTTTTCATCATTATTATATAGCCCCTTGCATACGGTATGAGGAGGGGCGGGCCGCTTTTTGCGGCCCGCCCGGTCGTTCGGGAGGCGTGCGTCATTCCCTGGAAATACTTCTCTCGGGGTTTATTGCTCGACAGGATAGCCCGCCTTGAGCCATCCATCCACGAAGCCGCCGTCGAGCTTCACGAGATTTCCCGGCTTGTATCCTTTTGAAACCAGAAATCTGGCCGCCATATAACCTTGTTTGCCGAACAGACACTGTAAAACGATCTTTTTGTCTTTCGGGAGCTCCTGGTACCGGTCGGCCAGCTCTTCCATGTCTAAATGTTTCGAGCCCTTGATCCACCCTGCCTGCCGGTCCTCGTCGTCTCTCAGGTCGATGAGGAGAAAATCATCCTTGCGGTCAAGCATGGCCTTGAGTTCCGCCCCGTTCACGACGGGAATCTCGGGCTTGGGATAGACGCTCAGGATATCGGCAGGATATCCCCGTTTTATCCACTCAGGTATTCCCTCGCTGTAAATAAGAATATTTTTGTACCCCATGGTGACGGCCAGACCGGCCGTCTTTTTTGACTTTGTTCACTTGGGGCCCTTGCAGTAAAAGACCAGCAGCTTTTTCCTGTTTTCCGGCAGTTTTGCCATGCCGTTCTTGAGACGGCTGAAGGGAATATTGACAGACCCTTTTATCCTCTCCTCAGCGTACTCGATGGGGCTCAGGGTGTTTATCAGGAGAAAGTCTTTTTTCGCGTCGTACATTGCTTTGAGCTCATCGGTAGTGATGAGCTTCTCACCCTTCTGCGATGAGGACTCCTGACTATACGCGCAGAGGGGCACAGACAGGAACCAGAGACCGAGAACAAGAAATAGATGCCGTTTCATAAGACCTCCTTTTTTGTAGTCCTGCATCGAACAGGCGGTGATGCGGCTCCATGATTGCTCCATATTAATTATTTGGCACGGTTACTGAAATATTATTGTAGCATAAAATTCCCTTCCGTGCTAACTATAAAGGCTGATACAATGCCTTTCAGCCGCCCCCCTTCCGCGGATTATTACATTTGTTTCACGAATTCACATTGTCCTTCGTACTCGGTCCTCAGGTGCAGATGCGCGGCTTATGATCGAATTACAAATTTATTCTTTTCCTGTTTACAAACAATTTGGATTACATTTCTCCCGGACATGGCAACAGCCGGTATGCCGCCGCCCGGCTCGACCCACTGTCCCGCCATGTAAAAGTTCTCAAGCCCGGGCAGGGTCTTTCGCATGATCTTGCCGAAGCTCCATGTTTCAGGAGTGACCATCCACCCCTCGAAGCTTCCCTTCCAGTTGCCGGTATAGCGTACGAAGGTGGTCGGCGTCGCCACGTCGCGCATCTCGACCTGAGCGGCCAGGCCGGGAAACCGTTTGTCAAGCAGGGCAACGACGGTATCGGCGATCGCTTCCTTCTCGCCTTTGTAGCGGTCGCGGTCTTCGTGAAGATCCTTCCAGTAGTCATAATCGGTCGGGAGCATTACGGTCACCATCGTCTTTCCGGGAGGGGCGAGCGTGGGGTCGAAGTTGTATATATGTACTCCCAGCCAGTCCTGTTTTACGCCGCCGATCGTGATCGGTTCCCTGAGTTGAAGGGCGAGCCCTGCCGCCGCATATGGGATATCATCGAAGGCGCGGCTTACGCCGAGGGCCACGTGGACCAGAGGCGGAAAGGGAATGAGCTTCTCGTAGTAGCCGCGGATGGTATCATCGACGAATTTTCCTTCGAGCATGTCAAAGATCGTCGCGTGGCCGTCCGCCGCCGAAATAACGTAATCCGCGCGGTGTTCGCTCCCGTCCTCCAGCCTGATGCCTACGGCGCGCCCGTTCTCAGTGAGGATCTTTCGCACACGCGCCCGGTAGGCCACTTCTCCTCCGAGGGCAAGATAGCGTTTTTCGATGGCCCGGGCGAATTCGAGTGAGCCGCCCACGGGATAGCCCGCGGCTTTCCTGTGCATCCAGGCGAAGGCCATGATCATGAACGATACCGGAAAGTCAGGCATGAACAGAAGCGGAAACGCCTCGCGCAGCAGCGGATTCTTGAAGCGCATCCCGAAATCCCTGAGCGAGATCCGGTTCCATTTCAAGAGCATGCGCAGGAGCGGAAAAGATCTTACGATCATCTTCAGCGCGTCGAGAAGACCGGAGGCCTCCGGAGCTTTTTCCCACGGCGGGTCGACGCTTGTGCATCGGCGAACGGCCTTGATGAACTCATCGATGACCCCGATATCCTCCGGCGCGATCCCCTTCATATGCCGTTCCAGTCGGTCAATGTCGGTATATACGATGAATTTCCCGCCGTCGGCGCCCTCAATGCGCCCGTACTCTTCATGATTGATGACCGACCTCCCCCGGAGCGCGCCGAGCTCCTCCCAGAGGCGGAAGAAGCTCGATGTCGGAGAGGAGCCGACCAGCCAGTGGATGCAGCCGTTAATGGTATATCCTTCCCGTTTCCAGGACGTACAAAGGCCGCCCGGTTTTTTGTGCATCTCGAAGATGCGGGTTTGAAAGCCGTTCATCCGGCCGTAGCAGCCGGCGGATAATCCGGCAATGCCTGCGCCGATGATGATGATGGATTTGTAGGACATGGAGCACCTCATTTCTGCCACAGAGACACGAAGACCGATGAATGCAAAATGCAGAGTGCAAAATGCAAAAGTCAAAAGAAGGAATATAAAATCATGCGATCAGGCCAAATCAGAATTTTGCAATTTGCATTTTGAAATTTGACTTTTCATTTTCTTCTTTGTGTCTTCGCGGCGGAATGTATCTCCTGGTTTACTTCAGGTTTTTCAAAAATCTCTTCATGTCAAATTCAACTATTTCACTGAACGAGTATATCATAAAAAATGCGGCGGAGGCGACGACATGGCCTCTCATTGCCTGAAAACCCCGGACGTTAAGAGAAATTTCGCTTGACTTTTAGCAAGGAATAATAGATATTTATACTTCCCGTTTGCGGCAAGGAAGTCGGAGAAAGCGGGCGGATAGCTCAGCTGGGAGAGCACAGCCCTTACAAGGCTGGGGTCACAGGTTCGATCCCTGTTCCGCCTACCATAGAAACTAACTTACAACAGGTAACTAATAACCCGCAACGGAGATCTGAAAAATCTATAAACGTATCTGTTGTAAGTCGTCAGTTGTAAGTTGTCCGTTGGTTCATCGGGGGCGGTAGTTCAGCTGGTTAGAACGCCGGCCTGTCACGTCGGAGGTCACGGGTTCGATCCCCGTCCGCCCCGCCAGTCTATAAAACAGGTTGTACAAATAAAACGGCCGGGGCATTGCCCCGGCCGTTTTATTTTTCCTTGAGGACCCAAAGACTTGCTATACGTATAGTAATAATAAAAAATTGTCCATAATAACAGACACTTTAAAAATATTGCAACAAAAGTTGTATATGCGAAAAAAGTATCTTGACAGAGAAAAGTTGTTGGCCTAATCTACGGATGGTTAGGTCTGCTTTCTTTTCAATTTTAGAAAATAAAAGTTTCATTTCGATATTTTGCCTGTAAAATAATTATGATGGGATCAGATTTACCGGTGACACGTCATCGGTAAAATCGGCAGCATATCCCAAAACCGTCGCACGTTTTATTAAGGAGAACGCCATGAAAGACGCGTTGCCTGATCAAGAAAAAGACAAAGGCATTATAAAAGCGATCTCATCCGATACCTACGGCACTATGAAGTATAGCGCCATGCAAAACGCAAAAATAAAAGAAGGCCCCCTCGTTGTCAACGGGGAGAGAGCGCGTTCCATCGGCTCTCTTTTCACGGCAACCGAACGATATAGGGAACAGATGGGAGAGCTTGACCGCAGGTGCCTAAGTCAGACAGTCTATACAGAAGGCATCTATCATGAACTGGCTTCCGTGAATGACGCCATGCTTCAGAACTGCGCACAATTTGAGAAAGAGGTTGATGACAAGTTCGTTATCAAGGCGGCACAGGCTGAATTCGGGGAAAGAATGGCCCACATTCTCTCCAAGAGCTATTGCATAAACCGGTGCAGGACATGGCCTCAGGGGTACCAGGAGGATTATAAAACATTAGAGGCCATCTATAGAAATTCGCCGATGTCGCAAGGCATAGGATATTATCTGGACAAATATTTGCTTTCTTCGACACTTGCGGTCGCTGTCAGAGAACGCATGTCGGCACTGCTTGAACTTCTGAGAAACGAGCTCATGAACGGACACAAGCCGAAGGTTCTTGATGTTGCCTGCGGCTCATGTCGTGAGATTTCGGAACTGGCGCCTGAAATAATAACATCAGGTGCCAGATTTACATGCATAGATGCCGATGCCGATGCCCTTAAATTCGCCCTCAATCGTTTGTCCTACACGGGACTCTCATCAGACAGGGTCGAGTTCGTCAAATATAACGCCCTCAGGATGTTCGACGATGAGACGGCCAGGGCCGAATTCGGGATGCAGGACATTATTTACAGCGTGGGATTTTTCGATTATCTCCCCAACGATTTTCTCGAGAAACTGCTTCGCACTCTCTTTAAGCTGCTGAACCCCGGCGGGAAGCTGATTGCGTCCTTTAAAGACGCGAACCGGCACAAGGCTCAAGCCTTTCATTGGCTTACAGGCTGGGACGTCTTCTTTCAACGCGCCGAGGATGATTTTGAGAGAATATTACGCGAGGCGGGGATTCCCCACAGCGCATTATCAGTGTCTCGCGACAGAACAGGAGCGATACTATTCCATACAATTACAAAACCACAGGATCGAACAGACAGAGGACTGCCGCTCATCCGTCGAATTACGCCCGGCGAAAGCTTCAAGTTCAGTCGCGACAAGATGAAAAATTGGCAGTTGTCACC
>DATDRO010000352.1:0-15451 GCA_035291685.1 Nitrospirota bacterium
AGGAGTACTTCAGGAAATATCCCACGCCGAAGACCATGGTCAGCAGCCCTACGATGAGCAGCCACTTCTGGCCCATACGGATCTCGAGGTCGGATGTGTCTTTTCGGTCCTGCTCTTCCGCAATGGATCCCGGGGCGGACATGACCCCCGAAGCAACAGGGACCGTTTCCCGCGTTCTGTCCGTGACCGTTGGCGCAGGTTCCACGGCTGTTTTCTTTCCGGGAGTTGGAGAAGCGTGTGCATTCCCCAGATCAGCTTCAAGAAGCGCTTCATAGTCCTGGATCTTCGCGAAGAGAGCGGCCAGCCGCGCGGAAAATGAGTCCTGCACCTTGCCGAGCTCTTCGAACTCGTCCTTCAGCCCGAAGTAGAACGAGAGCTTGCCGTACAATTCGTCGCCGAAATCATGGCCGCAGGAGACGCAAAATTTTCCCGGTTTTGTAATGGCGCTGCGACACGTGGGACAATTCATCATGGCCTCCCTGTTGTTTTTGTCGGGGCAATGGAGCAGGCGTCAAGCGTAGTATCGAACGGTCATGACTTCAATACTATCACAAGACCGGCCGGTTGTGAAGGGAAAGGCTTGGAATTTCATCTGTAATCTCTCAGTGACGAGGGATAAATTAGCAGGGGGTAGCAGCCCTTGAGCGATAGACGCGCTTTTAAGTGCCCCGCAGATCATGGTAAAACCACTTATCCCAAAGCAGGCACGTGCGAAGCGTAAGTGCTGCGGGGACAGGACGTATATCCTTGTGCAACCATCGCCCAATTTGCACGCTTGCGCGGCAGAGCAAAAGGGCTGCTGCCCCCGTAACTATGGGATTGCTTTCATCTCATCAATCTTGTTGCAATGAGACCCCGTTTGTGATAGTGTACAGCCGGAATTTGATGGTGAACGGAATCATTGCTTCTCCGTTCCGCCCGGTTTTTATGCTCATCCCTTCTCTATACCATTCAGAAAGGAGCGGTCCAGCGATCCTATGGTCCTTTTCCCTAAAAAAATAGATTTCTTCGAGATTTTCGACAAGGCCATCGACAACCTTGCAAAAGCGACCGATACCCTCGTCGCCCTGTTCAGGGACTACAGCGACGTGGAAGCGAAGACAAAGGAGATCTACGACTACGAACAGGAAGGAGATCTCCTGACGCACGAGATCATGAAGGAGCTCAACAAGACCTTCCTTACTCCCATCGACCGGGAAGACATACACGCCCTCGCGGCGCGGATAGATGATGTCCTTGACCTGATCTGGGCCAGTGTGGACAGAATGGTGGTGTACAAGATCGAGGCGCCGACATCCGAGGCGATAACCATAGCCGAAGATCTCCAGATGACGGCCGCTATACTGAAAAAGGCGCTCAGGGAACTGCGGGGAAAATCCTACTTGCGCGTACAGGAACACTGCATCGAGATCAACAGGCTCGAAAACAGGATAGACCGGCTGTACCGGGACGCCCTCGGCAAGCTCCTCAACACTCCGAACGACCCGGTCTATATCATCAAGTGGAAAGACATCTATCAACTTCTCGAAGACGCATCAGACCGGTGCGAGGATGTGGCGAATATCCTGGAGGGAATAGTCCTAAAACATGCCTGATATCCTGATCCTCATCATCATTCTCGCCGTGTTTTTCGACATCAGTAACGGCTGGAACGATTCCGCGAACGCGATCGCGACCGTTGTGTCGACAAAGGTCCTTTCACCGTTCAGAGCCGTTGCGATGGCGGCTGTCATGAACATCGTCGGCGCGTTTCTCACCACCGCAGTCGCCAAGACGATCGGCAAGGACATCGTGGACCCGAAGGCCATAACCGACGCGGTCGTGATGGCCGCACTGGCAAGCGCCTTCCTCTGGAATTCCGTCATGACGTTCATGGGATTGCCCGTGAGCGCGTCCCATGCCCTCGTGGGCGGCATCATCGGCGCCGCGGCGTCCCACGGCGGCACCACGATATTGAACGTCTCCGGGATCTTGAAGATCTTCACCTCTCTCCTTGTTTCACCCTTCCTCGGGATTCTCATCGGCTACGCTTTCATGAAGCTCATCCTCAGATTTTTCGGCAACCACGCGCCCGGAACCATCAACAAATACTTCGGAAGGCTCCAGATCGTCTCATCCGCACTGATGGCATTCGGTCATGGATCGAACGACGCGCAAAAGGTGATGGGGATCATCACCATGGCCCTCGTGAGCAAAGGCGTTATTCATACGCTTGACGTGCCGATGTGGGTCGTCTTTACGGCCGCATCAGCCATGGGCCTCGGCACCTTTTTCGGCGGCTGGAAAGTGATCAAGACCATCGGCGTCAAGATGCTTAAGCTCGAGCCCGTCCATGGCTTTGCCGCCGAAACTTCGTCGACGCTCATCATCCTCGGCGCGAGTACGCTCGGCCTGCCCGTGAGCACGACACACGTGATATCAACGGCCATCCTCGGTGTGGGCGCGACAAAGCGGCTCTCGGCGGTACGGTGGGGAATCGCGGGAAAGATCGTAATGGCGTGGATACTGACCCTTCCCGTCTGCATTGCGATAGCCTGGTGGCTCCTGAGGCTGTTCTCGCGGTGGATGTAGAGTCCCTCGTCACTCGTCTGTCTTACATGCCCCTCCGCAGGTGCAGGCAAAAGAGCCCGCCGCAGCCTTCTGAAAAGCCTCCCGCCCTTCCCGGAAACAGAGACCGCCGATAACAAGCGCCCCGATCGAGTCCAGTCCCCCGAAACCCATCAGTTCGTACCCTGCGCTTGCCGCGAGCAGGACAACGGAAAGCTGCAAACAGGCCCTCGTACAGGCCGCATCGGCGAGGATGGCTTGCGAGTTGAGTTGTCTGCCGACCTTCACCTTATAATGAATGAGCAGCCACATGGACAGGATCGAGACAAGGGAGATGACAATGCCCCAGAAGGTCGTCTCCGGTTTGTGGCCGCGGTACAGATCGACGGCGGCCGTGATCGCCAGCCCCGCGGTAAGAAGATAAAACCCCGTACCCGTGATCCTGAGCGCCCTTTGTTCGAAGCGGTCGGGGTTCTCTCCTTCGTTCTGCCTGATCCTCCGGATCATGTGCCAGATGCCGACGCCGGAGATCACCTCCACGAACGAATCGAGCCCGAAGCCGAAAAGCGCCATGCTCTCGTCCTCGAGACCGAAGAAGACCGAGACCAGTCCTTCGGCGATGTTGTAGAAGATCGTGATGAGCGCCAGCGCCGAGGCCCATCGGTAGAGCGCGGGGTCCTTCCGTGAAAAACCTATGATCATTGCTGCCATAGAAACAAAACCCCTCTTTCCTGAACGCAGTCGTCATATGTTATACCGCACCCGTTCCGGCACGGCAACAAAAAAAGCGGGATGCGCGTTCTCAACGCGACCCGCTTGCTATATATATCACCGGTTATTCGCGCCCGGGTCAGTCCACGTTCCCTCTCCCGTGGAAAGCGCGGGACAGCAGACGTCCGTGCCAGATGATGGCCGCGTCCTTGAGATGGCCCGCGGCCTCGGATGAGGGCGGGTGGTAGACGAGGCGGAACCGTTCGTTCCACGGCAAGGCCCCGGTCTCGGTCAGCACGCCGTTCTGGAGCACGTACCACTGCCGTGCGGCAAGGTCGATCTCATAAGAACGCAGCTCTTCGGGCTGAAGAACCAGTACGTCGTTGTCGGTCGGCGAGATCCCTCTGCACGCCGCCTGCTCAGGAACAACAACCGATCGGCCCACGGAAAGAGGTTCAAGCGAGAGCGAGCAATCGAGGTTCACGATGGCCATGGGTTTTGGGGAGGCGTTCTTGAGCGTGAGCCTGAGCCGCGCGCTCCTTCTGCCCTGGGGATTTCCCATGCTCGGACTTTCGATCGCCTCAAGACCCATGCCAAGCGGGCTCCAGCGAAGGCCGCGGATCACGGCCGTACCGTCACCGCCCAGGGCAACCTCCATCTCAAGGGGCGTCTGGATCGTGGTCCGCATACCCTGCTGCTTTTCGATCTCGAGTCCCTTGCCTTCCTGGACATAATAGGCCTCGATGCCGTATTCCACGGCAGCGGTCTCCGGCGCTACGGTCCCAAACCGCCAGGCCTGGGCAAGTCTGCCTTTGATAAAAATGCCTGATGCGGGCCGGGTCGTCGAGAGGCCCGTCACCTCCGCAAGGCCGCCTTCTCCCTTCTCCAGCGCCGCGTAGACAGTTTCTCCAAAAGCGTACTTCTTCATCTGTTCGGCGATGTCGGCCGACGCCCTGGCAAGGGGCACGATAGACGCCTCGTACCGGAGCCGGACGTAATCGCCACGGAAAAGGTCACGGGGATCAATGGGCGCGGTGCGGAGATATACGACGTCTCCGGTGCGGGCTATATACTCGCGCTTTCCCGCTATGAAGGCCAGGACCAGTACCTGAAAGGCGACGGCGATGATCAGGAGCGTTCTCCTCATCGAGTTTCCTCCTGCCGGGCTTTGCGGGCGCGGGCGAAAAAGACCCCAACGCCGAGCATCATCCCGCCGACAAGCAGGAACACGGCGGCCCGCGCGAGCAGGCTGTGGAACAGGTCTGTGTAGCGGGCAATGGCCAGGGCCGCGAGCAGAACGCTGCCCATGGCCGCCGAGCGGAGGTGCAGGGTGCGGAAGCCGCGCAGCATCAGCATCACGGCCGAGAAGAGGAACAACAGGTTATAAGGCGCCGTGGCAAGGAAGCCACGCAGCTCGATCCTGGACAAGGAGAGGAATGCGTACACCAGGAGCGTCACGGGCACGGCAAGGTAATCAACGCGCATGCCCGCAACGATCCGTTCGCGGATGTCCCGCACAGGCAGAAGCGCGGCGACCCAGAATCCGAGCGCGGCGGCAAGCGGAAGAAAGACCCAGAGACGCGAGACCCACGGCTGCTGGGAACTGAGCGACAATATCACGCGAGTACCGCGGAAGGTCAGCAGATAGAGCAGGAAGAAGTAGAGGCCGTTCCCGAAAAAGAAACAGGTCGGCGCGAGCTCCGTTGTCCGGTCATTCCGCTGCAGGATGAGCCCTGCGGCGATGAGAACCATGGCACAGGAGAGGAAGACCGGCATCATAAGGTTCCAACTCACTCGCTGGAGGGTGGAAAAGAGAACAAAGAGGAACGCGGCCAGGCCGGCGGCCGTGAGGACGCGGGACCGGAGGACCCAGGCGAGCGGAAGGACGCCGAGAAGGATCAGCGCCGGCGCGGCGTGGTTGGGATTGTGAAAGTTGAAAACCTCTAACCCGTTCCAGAGGACCAGCAGGAGCGTGGCGATGAGCGCCTGGGAAAGCGACGGCAGGGCCCATGCCAGAGACAGCGCGCCGATGCCCCAGACCAGAAAGGCGTTGGGGTAATGCTCGTCGATATGATAGATCTGGGCAACGAGCCAGATGCCCGCGCCGAAGAACATGGTGCCCAGAACATGAAGGGTCTCCCGGGCGGCGGCCCGCCTGACCGAGAGCGCTGCTCCGTGGGCCGCGATGAGCGCCATGAAGACAACGGCGAGCTTCGCGAACTTGTGCATCTTCTCCCAGTTGTAGGCAAAGAGCAGGATCACGCCCAGGCCGATCAACACGCCGCCCGCAACGCCAAAGGCAATGCGGCCCCAGGAAGCGGACTCCTCCTGCGAGGGGTAGTGACCGCGAATCGCCCGGGCCTGGCGGTCGTCGATGATGCCCGCCCGCACCCAGACCTCGATTTCGTTTTGAAGCCACTGGAGGTATTTTTTCACTTGAAAACGCCTTTCTCAAAAGCTCCTCCCCCTCGATGGGGGAGGAATCGAAGGTGGGGGTGATGATCGGGAAGCCGGCAAACGTCGACTTTCATCCGGCTTTGTGAACGCAGTTCATGGATGTATCATAATAACAGAGATGATCCCGACTCCCCGGAGCGATCAAATGCGAATGATCGTATTGTAGCATAAAAGACGAGAGGAACAAGCGACGACGCTTTTTGCTTGCCCGTGGAACCCATGGTCATACGCGGTTTACTGCGTGACCAGGCCATTGAGAAAATCGGTCATTTCCGACGCATATTTAGCAACTGCGTTGGCGGCCGTATAAGCAACCATCTGAGTGGACCCCGAAGAGTTGGAATAGTAATATCCGTGATAGATAAATTTAACGTTCTTTATGGTGCCTTTCATTTCCATGTAAATAAGTTTCTTACCGTTCACAACCCTGTATTCCTGCATGATCATCTTCGCATCCGGAGCTGCGCCTCGGGCATTGGTCACGGCGATTTCCGCCAGTGATTCAAGAGGCATTTCGATCCCTTCCGTAATTACCATGCCGTAGAGATCCTTGCCTTTTAGTTGAAACCGATACTCTGCCGCGGCATCAGCCTGCGTTTTCGCGAAAGACCATTTAACGGTATTTAACCAATAGGCGGAATTGTTCCTCGTGCTTTTCAGTAAAAAAGTGGAGTCCTTCGGTTTTTCAAATTTCTTTTTGTTCATATCGATCTTTTCAGCAGGCTTCGGCGCCTTATCAGCATACGCCCAGGTGCCATCACTGTTGAGAATTACTTTTTCACCGGTATCAGTAACCGCTGTTTGACCTGCATAGCTTGTGGCTGCCAACAGTAAAAGAGTTGCAACAAATAATTTTTTCATATCCCCTGCTCCTTTTTTATTGGTAGAACCCTGTAATGAGGCGAACGTTAAAAGTGTAGCAGAATTATGCCGAGTTTGCAAAATGAAATGGCATGATTATTTGATATCGTTGTGCTCGCTTGTCGGCTAACGCCGCACAGGGATAGATCGAATAGCACTTTTTGCCCGACGCATTATCTGCGGTCAATGGCCGATAATCATCCTTGAGATCTTTCTCTTGTCCACTCCCTGATAGCCGCCCCTCCTGAGCAGATCGATAAAATTGTCGTATGTCACCCGCTCGCTGAATTCCGTGAAGCAGGAGCCCACCTCCTTCAGTGCATGGGCGTCGGAACCTCCTGTATAAGGAAGCTTCAATCTTCTCGCCGCCTCGACAGCTCTGACGTTATACTCGTGCATGTTGGCCCCGTTATACCCCTCGACCGCGCAGATGCCTTGCACATGCAGGACGTGGTCGCCGAGGCTGGTCCCGGGGCGATACGGATGAGATGGGATCACGACCCCGCCCTTCTCCTTGACGATACGCACCACGTCTTCGATCGGGGCGTATTTGATCGCCAGGGCATCCGTGTCCACGCCGAAAACAAGACAATGCCCCTGCTCCGCTGAGAATTCAACACCCCTGAAGATCATGATCGAATTGCCGTACTTTTCCCGCAATCTCGCGACCGGCTCGGAGGCTGCATAGGAATAATGCTCGGTGAAAGCGATCCCGTGCAACCCGAGCTCGATCGCACGCTGGACCATCTGCTCGGGGTCGGCATCCGTGTCGCCGCTGTTCTGTGAATGTATGTGCAGATCTATTTTGAATTTCATGGACGATTGCCTACCCGCTGTTTGTTGATAGTTGTCAGTTAGTTTATCAGCACAGAGCGAGTGGCTGACCTGAGCAGTTGACCCTACCCGACCTGCCAACTATGAGCTACGGGCCATGAGCTATGAACTGCTGTTCGCGCCCATTCCTCCGCCCTTGCCGAGCTTGCGCTCGATCTCCCGATTCCGGAGCGCCGCCCGCTTGATCTTGCCGCTCACGGTCTTCGGAAGCTCGTCCATAAACTCTATTTCACGCGGATATTTATACGGCGCGGTCCTCTGCTTCGCAAATTCCTGGATGTCCTTGATAAGCTCTTCAGAAGGTTCATACCCCGGCTTAAGCACGACAAAGGCCTTTACGATCTCACCCCGGACAGGGTCAGGGCTCGCGACAATGGCGTTCTCCGCCACTGCCGGGTGCTCCTGAAGAACGCTTTCCACTTCGAAAGGCCCGATCCGGTATCCCGAGGCCTTGATGATATCATCTCCCCTTCCGACAAAGTAATAATAACCGTCGGCGTCCTTGTATGCCTTGTCTCCCGTGGAGTACCACCCGCGCTGAAAGACCTTGGCATTCTCTTCAGGGTCTTCGAGGTAGCCTTCAAAGACCCCGACAGGGGTCTTCCGATCCACCTTGACACAGATGTAGCCGACCTCACCGGAGGGAGCGGGTTTGAAATCCTCATCAAGGATGTCGATCGTCATATCAGGGGCCGGCTTTCCCATGGAGCCCGGCTTCATGTCCATAAAGAAGTAATTTCCCACGAGGAGGGTGGACTCGGTCTGCCCGTATCCTTCGTGGACGGCCTTGCCCGTGGCCTCCCCCCACACCCTGATCACCTCGGGATTGAGCGGTTCACCGGCCGACGTGAACCGCCGGAGCGAGGAATAATCGTACTTCGACAGGTCCTCAAGAATGAGCATCCGGTAGGCTGTGGGAGGCGCGCAGAAAACAGTGACCCCTTTCGTTGTCAGGAGCTCGAGCGTCAGCTTTGCGTTGAATTTTCCTTCCGCGTTATGCACAAAGAGCGCGCTGCCCATCACCCACTGGCCGTAGAGGCCCCAGCCGGACTTGGCCCAGCCCGTGTCCGAAAGCACCCAGATAAGATCGTTCTCTTTCAAACCGTGCCAGAGGCCGGCGGTCCTCAGATGGCCGAGCGGATAAGAGCAGACATGAGGGACCATCTTCGGGTGCCGGGTGGTGCCGGAGGTGAAATAGATGAGAAAAGGATCTGTCGCCAGCGTCTTCTCCACGTCCGTCCTGCTCAGAGCAGGGGAAGCAACAGCCGTCGCCTTGCGGAAGTCGATCCATCCCGGCGCATCCCCGTCAACAAGGATCCTGGCCCCCGGAAGCGGCTTGTTCATCGCCTCTTCCACCTTGTGAAAACCCGCGGTATTCGTTATGACGACGTTCGCCTTGCCCTTCGTGATGCGGTATTCGATGTCCGAGGCCGTGAGGATGACCGGCGCGGGCATGATCACCGCGCCGAGCTTGTGGCAGGCAACAAGGATGAAGTACCATTCGGGGACCCTTCCGAGCATGATGAACACCCGGTCCCCTTTCCTGACGCCAAGCGACCTGAGCACGTTCGCCGCCTGGTTCGAGAGGCGCGAAATGTCAGCAAAGGTGTATTCTTTTACTTCCGTGCCGGAAGGGTCCGTCCATACGAGGGCGCGCCTCCCTCTCTGTTCCGCATACCGGTCGATCACATCGAACCCGAAGTTAAAGTGTTCCGGCACGTCGATCCGGAACGTTCTCTTCGCCTGCTCGTAGTCCTGTATGTCGAATGACACCATGTTCCCTTTCCCTCTTCCCTCGTCCTTCATCCCACCGAAAAATAAATATTGACCGGGAGAGGACTGTGAACAGGCGGCCCCTGAGCGCTTGCCGTGTTGAGGCGTGCTGCATACATCAGGTGAACATCATATTCCTGTTTCCTGACAGCCAAAGCGTCATACAAAACGGATTTTCCCGTATTCCGCACGCTACACGGCGGAGCGAAGGGGTTGCCCGAGAACTTCAATGTTTATTTTTGGGTCCCACATCCCACTTCCCTCTTCCCTCCGGCTCAGGTAATAAGCCTGTTGGTCTCCCGCAGCTTCCGCGCCATATTCCTCAGCATGGAAAGAACGAGCTCGGGAAATTCGTTCATCAGGGTCAAGACGGTGTCGTTGCTGATCGCGATGAGTTCCACATCATCGAGCGCCACGGTGGTAGCGGACCTCGGCTGGGCGAGCAGGAACGACATCTCGCCGAAGAAATTCTTCTCGCGGACCACGGCGATCTCCCGGCCGTCTTTTTGTATCCCCACGCTGCCCTTGAGCACGAAGAACATCTCTTTCCCCGCGTCGCCCTCGGTAAATATGACCCTCCCCTTTTCATAGTGGACGGCAAGGTTCGCCAGGGCCGTCCCGGGGACGCCCCCTTTCCCCTCCATAAGCCTCTTGATGGAGATGATCTCTTCCCTGTTGAGGCTTGACGCTATCTCCGCGCCGAAGAGGAACACGGACAGCGAATAGTATATCCAGATGACGACGACAAAGAGCGATTTGAACGACCCGAAGGTGAACCCGTAGCCCGGGTTATAGGTAAGAAACAGATTAAAGGCCGGTCTCATCGCGAACCAGAGGAGCGTCGTGGCCACCGCGCCGATCAGGAGGCGGCGAAAAGGCACGCGCGATGAAAAGATAACGTAGAATACGACGACAACGGCGGTGACAAAGAAGAACGGGACAATGCTTTCAAAGGAGCGGGGAAGAAAACGGAGCGGACCCAGCTTCTGTGCCAGAGCGAACACGACGCCCATGACGGCCACGCCTGAGGTACCGATGACCAGAACGATGGTGATCGAGATATCGAGGACCTTTTCCAGGAGATACGACCGGTCCGGCCTTGTCTTGAAGATGGCGTCCAGCGCAAGCCTCAGCCCGGACACGAGCGGCGTGATGATCCAGAGAAGTACAACGACATTCACGATGCCGATGGCCTTCGTGTGGGTCGTGATGAACCCGACCTCACGAAGGATCTCCTGACTGTAGCGCGGGATCAGCTCCTTCACCAGCTCCTGCGTTTTGAACAGCGCCTGCTGGGAAGATCCGATAACAAGGCCGAGCACGGTCGTGAGAAGAAAGAGGGCCGGGATGAGGGCGAGAGTCGCCGAAAAAGCGAGCGATGATGCCGAAGTAAGATCGTTGTTCCTGCGGAACGACGAGATCGCCTCCGCGAGGACGATCCACAGCCGCTTGCTGAAATCTGAGAAGACGTTCTTCATGGACAGGCTCACGGGCGCTCGACCGGCGAGGGTGACGGGATTCTGAAGATGCCAGTGCCTGGCATTATAGATGGTTGTCCGGAAAATAGCAAGCATTGTCGGATTTTGCAGGATTTTGCCCGGACCGCTTCGAAAACAGTTATTTTGGGCTTGACGATTCGGACTTCTTATTCTATCATAATCAAGTATGAGTAATTGATCAGGAACACACGGAGGGGCACCGAATCATGAGGAGACAGGAATCGAGCGGCGACAGCACCCAGATGCGCGCCCCGTCCAAGTCCGCCCAGAAAATACCGGCCAGGTTCAGCGCATCGCTCGTCATCATCGAAGGGCACGCGGAAGGCATGGAATATCCGCTCACCAAGGCGTACACCGTCATCGGCAGGGACAGGACGGCGGACATCGTCCTGCAAGATACGCTTATCTCGCGTCAGCATGCGGCCATCCTGTTCGAGGACAACGGGTTCCTGATCAAGGACCTGGAGAGCACGAACGGCGTCATATTCAAAGGAAAAATGGTCCGGCAGGCGCGTCTTGAGAACCGGGACAAGTTCCATGTGGGAGACACGACGATCCAGTTCATTCTTGAGGATAACAGCGGCGGCAAGGTGTTCGAGATAAAATAGAGAGGTGCGCGCATGGGTTCCGACAGGAACAAGGACACGACCCACGGAGACGAGATACCGGGCGAGCAGGAGAATACCATACAGCTCGACGCGGAGCGACCGGCCTCCGAACTGCCGGGCAAGATCGCCGCGTCCCTCCTGATCAAAAAGGGCCCCAAAAAGGGCGCCGAGTATACGATCTCGACCAGCCGCACGGTCATCGGCAGGGGAACGGGCTCCGATATCATCGTTGACGACCCTGCCGTCTCGCGCATGCACGCGGCCATTGAATTCTCCGAGGCCCGGTTCGTCCTCAGGGACCTCGGGAGCAAGAACGGCACCTTTCTGGACGGCAAGTCGATCAACGAGACGGGCCTGGCGCACGGCGACACATTCCAGCTCGGCAGCACCATCATAGAGTTCGTGCTTACGGACAGACCCGGCGAGTCCGTATATGTCATAGAATAGAAAGCGGCCAATACCAATCCATGATGAAAATACTCTCCTCCGGCGGAACGGACCCGGGTAAAAAGAGAAAAAACAACGAGGATTCCTTTCTCCAGGACGACAGCCTGGGGCTCTATGCCGTCGCGGACGGCATCGGAGGCCACGAGGGGGGCGAAGTGGCCAGCCGCATGGCGATGGACACGCTCAGAGAAGTACTGCCCGGTCTCCTCAAGGGAAAGGACACCACCCCGCCGTTCAGCCTCTCCCTCGATGTTGAACCGAGGATCTCCGCCCTCCGCTATGCGATCACCCAGTCGAACCAGAAGATCCTTCAGGCCGCGTCGATCAACCCGGCCCTGACAGGCATGGGAACAACGATAACGGCCGTTCTCCTCTGCCACGGGACCGCTTTCATCGCCCATGTCGGCGACAGCCGCGCCTACCTTCTGCGGGAGGGACAGTGCGACCAGATCACGAACGACCACTCGTTCGTGGCGGAACAGATCCGCGCCGGCAAACTGACCGCCGAACAGGCGAAGATAAGCACCTATCGACATATCATCACGCGGGCCGTCGGCATCGATCGGGAAGTATCCGTCGACCACGCTACGATCGCGGTAAAAGAGAACGATACGATCCTCCTCTGTACCGACGGGCTGACGGAAATGGTCGATGACAGCGAGATCTGCGCGATCCTCGCGGAAAGTGCTCCAGCGGCGGCCACAGAGAGCCTCATCCGTCGCGCGAACGAACAGGGCGGTGTGGACAATATCACCGCGGTGGTGTTTAAAATTCTCGAGATCGGGTAATGCCATTGAAGAAACAGTTCGTAGTGGCGGTAAATCATTACTGCTTTTCGTCATTTCAAAGTATTTAAAGAACTTTGTTCCCTCACGGAGTTCACGTGATATGCTGAAACAGATCAAAGATGAATACCAGATACTGTCCGAGCTCGGCACCGGCGGCATGGCGACCATTTACAAGGCGATCCAGAAAACGCTCGACCGGCCCGTCGCCATCAAGGAGCTCAAAAAGGCCTACCACACCGATGAGCAGATCGTCCAGCGCTTTGAGCGCGAGGCGAAGATGTCGGCCTCGTTCCAGCACGAAAACATCGTCCACATCTACGATTACTGGAAAAAACCGGACTTCTGCATCGTGATGGAATACGTGGACGGTACGGACCTCGCCGATATCATCGAGAAGACCGGGTCCGTGCCGGTGGACGTCGGGATCATGATCGCCATCCAGGTCTGCAGCGCCCTGGACTACGCGCACATGCGTGGGCTCATCCACCGCGATATCAAGCCGAGCAATATCATGGTCAAGCGCAACGGCGAAGTGAAGCTCATGGACTTCGGCATCGCCCATACCAAAAAACTCCAGACCCTTACCCTGCCCGGCACGTTTCTGGGGACCCCCGCCTATATGTCTCCCGAGCAGATCCTCGGGCAGTCACTGGATAGTCAGTCTGACATTTTTTCGCTCGGCATTGTGCTCTATGAGATGTTCACGGGGATAAAGCCGTTCCAGGACGAAGAAACGCATTCCGTGACGGCCAAGATCCTGAAGGACCGGTTCCTGCCGCCGCGCCGGCTCAACAGCGACATCCCCCGCAGGCTCCAGCGGGTCATCAAGAAGTGTCTCAAGAAAAAAACGGCCAAACGCTATCAGTCGGTGCTTGATCTTGCCCGGGCGCTTGGCAAACGGCTCATCGGCACCACGAACAAATCCGCTTCGCTCAAGAGGATCTCGGACTACCTCGTTGAGGTAAAGGTCTTCGCGGCGCCGCCGGAGAACGAGACCATGGTGATCACCAAGGTGCCTGCGGGGCGCCTGCTCAAAAGGCTCCTTGTCGCGGCCGGCATCGTTCTCATCCTGGCCATTGGCGCGGCCGTCTACTCTTTCTGGAAGTCGGGGCAGCAGGCCGCTTCACCGCCTGCTACGCTCCCGATCGCGCCCCAGCCTGCTGCCGCGCCGCCGAAGACCATTGCCCCGCCGGCTGAGCAGAAAAAAGAGTCGGAAACAACGGTGCACAAAAAGACCAGGTCCAAAAAGAAAAAGACGACCCGGAACCGCTCAGACAGGTCGCCATAAATGCCTGATGGATGACAGAGGATGGAGGACGGAAGAGTTGTTAGTCAGTTGCCTCTCTCGTCCCTCTTCCCGCGTCCCTCCCCCTCGGATTTCAAACTCTATCCCTCTGCTTGCGCTGTAATATCAGCCGTGAGCTGTTCCTTGATGAAATTCCGTATAAAAAGCCTGTCCGCTTCCGCGATCTCCACGAACTTCATGCCCATCCCCGGTTCCTTGAACGGCCCCTGCCCCATGGCATAGCTGTACAGGACAACCGCCTTCGCCTTCATCTCACGGTCCTTGATGAACAGGGTAAGAGGGATCAGTGTGTTTACCGACAGCGGGTAGAGCGTCCTGATATAGACACCGCCTTCGGAGAGGGCGGTCGCATATTCGGTCCTCGCCTCTCCCCCGAGCACCGCCTGCCCGCCGACGATCACTTTGAACGAGGTGGCGAGACGAATGTTCTGCCGGGGCGCGGATTCAGTCGCGGCCTGCATGGCCCGGTAAAGCACATCCGGTTCAATGGGCTTGCTGATGAACGCCGTGCAGCCGGCGCGCAGACAGGTATCTTTCAACGCCGGATCGCTCTCATAGGTGAGAATGATGACGGGGACCTCTTTCAGGCGCGGGGTTTCCTGTATCCGCTTGAGCAGGTTGATGCCGTTCATGTGGGGCAAAGATATCTCCGTGAGGACGAGTGAGGGGACCGCGGTCTCCATCATCTGGAGCGCCTCTTCCGCGCTCCGCGCCGAGATGACCTTGTAGTCCAGCCTCGTGAGAAGCGTACCGAGATAGAAGATCATGGAAGCGCTGTTGTCAACCGCAAGGACGCTGCGAATCTCCCTGTCCATAGTGTGTCTTCGACTCCTTTCCGAGAATTTCCTCGACGGCATTCAGTAATTCATCCCGATCCACGGGTTTGATGATGAACCTCAGTGCGCCCAAGGAATAGGACCTCCGCTGCGTGCCCGAGTCGATATCGCTCGCCGTAATCACGATGGCCGGAATATGATACTTCTTCTTCACCTCTTCAAGAAGGCGCAGGCCGTCCATCCTCGGCATATTGACATCGGTTATGAGAAGCGTGAACTGTTCGCGCGCGAGCAGATCCAGTGCCTGCGCTCCGTCGCGGGCCATCGACACAGTGTACCCCACGTGGGCGAGCAGTTTCCCCATGAGTTTCAGGCTGAACTCATCATCGTCAGCGACAAGTATTTTACGGACAGGGGCGTTTCTCATGATTTATCACACCAAAGTGATCCGACAAGCTTAAGAATAACACCTCGGGCTGGTTTGTCAAGGGGAAGGAATGCAGAATATAACAAAAAAGTGGAAGAGGGTTCAGGAGGCGGGAAAAATGGCTTTCATATTTTCATAGAGCGGATAACCTTTGCAAGTGCGCTCCATGACATCGGCAAGGTGGGGATACAGGACAGCCGGAAAAACGCCGACCCCCTGACACCTGCCGTTGTTCCCTGCCGGACATCTATTCCTGTCTAATGGTTCTTTGTAACCGCGATAACAACCTGCGGCGTTTTTCAACGGTGATTGCACCGACAGGATGAAATAATACCACGATTATCATTTGGGATTTTTTTGTCACCTTCAGGCGAGCGTCGAGTATAAGTCTAAGAGCCCCGGACGTCCGGGGCTCTT
>DATDRO010000353.1:0-6180 GCA_035291685.1 Nitrospirota bacterium
GTTCAATCCGTCTCCGAGGCCGATACTGACGATTTTTCCATGTTCCCTCTCGTACCAGGTCTTGAGCATCCTGACGGCATTTCCCTTGTCGCTCTCGCCCATGATATGATAGAGCCTGCCCCTTGTCCAGCGAAGGCCCTCCTCTTCGATCGCCTTGAGAAACCCGCTGTCAGGCTTACTCTCGAATACGAACGGCTCATCGAACTCCCGCTCCTTTGCCAGAACCGCTTCCTCGCCCGCAAGCCCTGTCAGTTCGGCAACCTCCCTGACGGTCATATCTCCGAACCCCTTCACGGCCGTCTTCAGGTTCTCGCGCAGATGGATGAACTCTTTTCTGATCGTATCATAGGGGGCGCCGAGAATACTCGCGATGTACGCCCCCCGGGCCTCGCCCTCCACGGCAAACGGAAAGTACCCTGTCGGCACGAATATCGCTCCGCCGTTCTCGGAAATGAAGGGATGACCGTTGTTCAGGCGCTTCCGGTACGCCTCTATCTCCGCCCGCGTCTTGCTGGAGCAGAGGACAAGAGGAATGCCCCGCGACCGAATTATATCCAGGGCCGGCTTCGCCTCCTCAAAGGAATATGTCCTCGGATGGAGCAACGTGCCGTCGAGATCGGTAAAAATCACGATTTGCATCCGTTCATCCCTCTCCTTAACGCCGCCCTCCGGTTGGAGAAAATAAAAAAGGCCGACAAAAAGCACTCATCATGCCGTCCGCCAGCCTACTTTCCCGAAGGCCCCATTTTACGGGATCGCCTCCAGGCGCGTCAGTCCGCCAAAAACAGTACGTTGTATTTTTTAAATTATATGTTACCCATGCAACGAATGTCAAATAGTATTTAGGATCTTAAAATAGACATTGTCCATCTGATCGTTTGATCGTTGCGAACAGGCAGCCTTGAGCGCTCGACACGCACGAGCGTGCTGCACCAGTTAGGTGAAATACCTTTTCTGCAAAAAGCGGCACGAGCGAAGCGAAAAGCGCCGCCGGGTGACCGAAACTGCGCAGGAGAAAGCGTGGCGCTTACCTCGGCACGCTGCGTGACGAAGAGAGAGGCTGCCTGAGAGCCTCAATGTCTTATTTTTCGGCAGGATCTCATGAGGTGAATCTTTTAAAACCGCGCCAAGAAGCGACGTCAACGACGGCGTTGCTCAGACATCGACAATCACCGTCGCCCGCCATCCCTGCGCCGCTTTTTCGACCCTGTACTTATACAGCGACACCGCCTTTACATCGGCAAGGAGCTCATGCCTGTCCGGAGAGATTTTTTCTCCATAGGCCTTTCCGCGAAGGTGCCATGCCTGTTCTCTCTCTTCAAGAGCGATATCAAATTTATTAAACAGCAGCAGCTCGGCGTCTTTATAAAAGATCAGCTCCTGGAGAAAGTGGAACAAAAGCATCTCAACATTCGCGGCTGTGAGTTCGATGCTCTTTGAGATCTTCTGCTCTATTGTTCGAACGTCCTCTACCATGGTGTTGGTCACGGCCAGGGCCGCCTCTTTAAATAATTCATCGAGGGTCTTTCCCTGAGCCTCGAACGCCACATCAGCCATCGATGTGTCTTCAAGAAATTTGTAGGGCATAGCATCCGGCTCTTTCGTTATAAAATTAAAACCTGAGAACCGCGACCAACGCGGGTCGGCCCCGGAGCGAGAGTCGCTGTGAGCGCGCCGTGTAAGTCTCAGTAGAATATGCCGGCTGAAGCATAAAGCGCGGGACATTCTCAACGGTCAAAGCATGCTGGAGCGCTAAGCGACCGGGCGAAGCGGGCCGATCTGCGTCGGCACTCAACTCAAAAACAAAAGAAGCTTATCCTTTGACGTTTCCCAACGGAACGAGCTTTACCACCGGAAGGGAAATCCCGGCGAGCGAGGCGGCTTCGACCACGTCGTCGATGTCCTTATAGGCAAACCCCGCCTCTTCAGCGACACCGGAGTAACTCGCGGTCTTGACGAATATCCCTTTCTCTTCGAGCCCTCGCAGCAGCTCTCTTCCGCTGACCATTTTTTTTGCCCTGGCCCTGCTCATGGTCCGCCCGCTGCCATGCGCGGTTGAGCAGAAGGTGTCCCCTGCCCGGGGGCCGCCGACCAGCAGGTAGCTCCCCGTTTCCATCGAGCCGCCTATGATGACCGGAGAGCCGTCCTCCCGATAGAGCCCGGGAATTTCCTCTCTCCCCGGATAGTAGCAACCCGTCGCCCCTTTCCGGTGGACGATCAGTTCCTTCACCTTCCCGTCCACTTCATGCTTTTCAAAGGTCCCGCGGTTGTGGGAAATATCGAAGACCATGTGCATGCCGAGGTCTTCCGCGCTCCTGTTGAAAACGCCGGCAAAGACCTCGCGCACCCTGTGCATGATCACCTGCCTGTTGGCAAAGCTCATATTCACCGCGCAGCCCATTGCCTTGTAGTAAGCCTGACCTTCGGGAGAGTTGAACGGCGCGCACGCAAGCTCCCGGTCGAGGATATTGATCCCGTACTTTTTTTCCATGACGGACAGGAATAACACAAGGTAATCCGTGGCAACCTGGTGGCCGAATCCGCGGGAGCCGCAGTGAAACATGACGACAACCTGGTTGGGAAAGATCCCCCATTTCCGGGCCAGTTTTTCGTTGAAAATATTCTCGGGCTTGACCACCTGGATCTCGAGGTAATGGTTGCCGGAGCCGAGGGACCCGATCTGGTTGAACCCTCGCTCCACGGCCCGGGGAGAAACGGTTGAGCTGTCGGCCCACCCCGCCCTTCCGTGCAACTCGGTCCGCTCGAGATCTTCTTCCCAGCCGTAGCCCTTTGCCACGGCCCACTCCGCCCCTTCAACGACGACCCTGTCCCTGAACTCTTCTTTCGAAATATCGACATACCCCCTGCTGCCGACACCCGACGGGACGCTCCGGTACAGTTTCTCGACCAGGGTTCTCAAGTGAGGCCTGACTTCCTCCACGGTGAGATTCGTAAGCGCGAGCCGCATGCCGCAGTTGATGTCGAAACCGATCCCGCCCGGCGATATCACGCCGCCCTGCTTCACGTCGAATGCCGCCACGCCCCCGATGGGAAACCCGTAGCCGCTGTGGCCGTCGGGCATGCAAAAGGCGTATTTCTGGATCCCTGGAAGCGTGGCAACGTTCGTTATCTGATCATAGACCTGCATGTCCATGGCATCGAGAAGTTTTTTCGTCGCAACAATTCTCGCGGGCACTCTCATGCCATGCTTGAAGCTCGCAGGGACATCCCAGGTAACGTCCGAGATCTTTATGAACTCTGGTTTTCCGGACTGTATTTTTTCGGCAGGTACTCCCATACTGCGCCTCCCCCTGACGATTGATTCATCTAACAAGCGCGGGAAAACTTTGCGCGTTTTCTTTCTCTTCACATTTAAATTCAATCACACTTTTTACTGCCCGTCAAGGCATGGCGCGGAAATGGTTCGTTAATGATACTTTTGTGCTATGGTAAATTCTGAGGATACTAAAGGGTGAGTGCTGGTGAAGCCGCGGTCTGTCAATAACGCGGGCCGGGCCCGTTGCGAGAGTCGCTGTGAGCGTGCCGAGTAAGTCTCGGTAAATAACCCGGCTAAAGGATGAAGCGAGGGGCAGTCGCAACTGCCGAAGCGCCTGGCACGCTAAGCGACCGAGCGAAGCGGGCCGGCCTGCGTCGCGCTCAACTCAAACACGAGAGAAGCAAAATTTTCAAGGGCCCGGGGTGATACCGAGGCAGACCGGGGCGGGACGCTCATCGACGCTGGTTTATTCTCATCCGTTCATGAGCTTGACCACGGCCACGCCGTCGTCGTGGTAGTCGATGATATTGAGCGCGCCGAAGGACTGATCGATCCTGAACAAACGGGAAGGGTCGAGGCCGAGGGCGTCGGCAAGAATGACCCTGTTCACCCCGCCATGCAGGAGCATCGCGATCTCCTGACCGGCGTGCGCGGTAACCAGTTTGCGATACGCCGGCAGTATCCGCGCCTTGACGTCGAGCAGGCACTCGCCGTCCGGAGGGCGATAGTTGAGAAGGTCAGCCCTCCATGCGGTATACTCCGCGGGAAATCTCTCCTTGATCTCCTCGGCCGTGAGCCCTTCCCACTTGCCCACGCTCCGCTCCCTGAGCTCCCGGAGCGCGGTGAAGGCCACGCCCAGATTTTTCGATATGATCTCCGCGCCCTTGACGGTCCGCTTGAGATCGCTGGAATAGAGCGCGGCAATGGAGCTTCCCGTCAATTTCCGGGCAAGCTGATGCATCTGTTCGACGCCATGCGGTGTGATGTCAATATCAATATGGCCGTTATAACGCTTCTCCCCGCCGTTCTGCACCTCACCATGTCGCATGAGATAGACCTTCGTGGTCATGCCTTACCATCCACTCGATAAAATGACAAAGAGTACATAGGTTAAAACTTCGTTCAGTTCGCTCATGGCCCCGATAGCGTCTCCTGTCACACCTCCGAGCCTGCGGACCAGGTACCACCTTCCGATCAACGTAAGCGCGACCGCTCCCGCGACAAGATACAGCGCAGGGACCCACAGCAGGTATCCGGTTATCCCCAATGCAACTGCGGATGAGACCGCCAGCCCCGTCGCCCTCAGATGACCGACAAAGGCCCGACCCATGCCCTGCTCCCGAACATAATTCGCCCGGAAGACCATAATCGCCTGCGACCAGCGGCTGAGCACCGGCGCGATGAGGAGCAGTTCCGTCTTATCATCATTAAACAGATTGTTGAGGCAAAGATATTTCAGGAGCAGGACGAAGACGATGCCGAGCGCGCCCGCGGTCCCGAGCCTGCTGTCCTTCATGATCCGAAGCCGTGATTCCCTGTCCGAGCCGCCCATGAGTCCGTCGAGCGTATCGGCCAGTCCATCGATATGCAGGGCGCGCGTGAGAAGAATGGAGAGGAGAACGAGCAGGGCATTCCCCACGGTGTGCGGCAGCGCGTACGAAAGCGCCTTGTCCGCATACACGAGGGTGACACCAAGAAGAAAACCGACGAACGGGAAATAGACCATGGACCGGGCCAGGTCCCCTTCCGTGATCTTCTCCCTTTTGCTCACGGTAATTATCGTAAGAAACTGGACTGCATGAATAAAGTTTTTAATCATATCGGCCTCTTGTCCCTTTTCTCCTGACGACGCGGGCAACCGCGCCGGCTTCCCTGCGCGCTCTTCCCCTTACTCCTTACTCTTCAACCTCTCACCGCTTCTCCCGCCTTTTCCGCCACTCCCGCGTCAGCGAACGTCGCCATTTCCATGAGTATCTTCACCCCTGCGTCAACAAGCGAGATGCCGAGGGCCGCGCCCGTGCCCTCTCCCAGCCTGAGGTTCAGGTCGAGGAGCGGTATCTGTTCCAGGTGCCCGAGCATCTTCCGATGGCCGATCTCGACCGACTGGTGCGCGGCAATAATATAGCCCCTGACCAGAGGATTCATCTCTGCGGCAATGAGCGCGCCCGCGGTGGAGATGAACCCGTCTATCACAACCGGTATCCTGTGCAGCGCGGCGCCGAGCACAAGCCCGGCAATACCCGCGATCTCGAACCCTCCGACCTTGGCAAGCACATCGAGCGGGTCCGCGGGGTCCGGTTGATTGACCTCGATCGCTTTTTTAATGACCGCTGCCTTGTGCTTGAGGGACTGATCGTCGATCCCCGTACCGCGTCCCGTCACCGTCTCCGGCGCCGCACCCGTGATGACCGACACGATCGCGGAGGACGGCGTGGTGTTCCCGATGCCCATATCGCCGGTGCCGATGATGTCGAGGCCCTCCCGGTATTTTTCCACGACCTCAATGCCCGCGAGCACGGCCCGCTCCGCCTCTTCACGCGTCATGGCCGGTCCCTTCACCATGTTCCGCGTCCCGCGGCCGACCTTCCTGATCTCCAGGCCTGCCCTGGGTTCAAAATCATGGTCAACGCCGATATCAACCACGATGACCTTGGCGCCGACATGCTTGGCAAGCACGTTCACTCCCGCCCCGCCCCGGAGAAAATTATAGACCATCTGGGCCGTCACGTCTTTCGGAAAGGCGCTCACGCCCTCGTCCGCCACGCCGTGGTCTCCGGCAAAGGTGAAGATGATCTTGTTCGTGATTCGCGGCCTGTCCTTTCCCGTAATGAGACAATACCGCCTCGCAAGTTCTTCAAGCCTGCCGAGGCTCCCCTGCGGCTTCGTAAGATTGTCGAGCCGCT
>DATDRO010000354.1:0-3267 GCA_035291685.1 Nitrospirota bacterium
CGTCTTTCTGGACCAGGTGAAGATCCTGCACAAGATGGGTAACGCCGTCTTCGTGGTGACCCGCGGTACGGAAGGCTATGTGACCGATTCTGTTCGCGCGATGGATATTCCCTGTTACGGCATTCCCATGAAGGGGCTGAGAGACATTTTTTTCTTGAGGAATTTGGTAAAAGAATATAAGATAGACATCATTCATACTTCACTTGATCGTGCCGACTATTTCGGTGTGATCCTTTCCTGGTTTACACGCAGGCCGGTGATCAGTACCATGCATGTGCGACGGTATCATACAGCCCTGCGGTTTGCGACCACGGTCATAGTAAGCGCTCACGTGCAGGAAAGGAAATTGAAAGCCAAGGGCATTAAACCGCAAAAAATCCATTTGATACGTCCCGGTATAGACGTGGAGCGCTTCAAGTACCCGGATGCGAAAAAGCAGTTGTTCTGGGAGAGGACGCTAAACACAAAGAAGTACAGCATTATATTTTGCCATATATCAAGTCTTCATGCGCCGAAGGCGCATATTGTTTCGCTGGAACTTACTGCCGAATGCAAAAAAACCGGGGAAAAACCGCTCCTCATTATCGTCGGCGGTCCGCTGAAGGAAGAATATCAAAAAACTCTGTTGACAAAGATCGATGAGCTCGAGCTGAAGGATAATGTTCGCTTCACCGACTGGACGCGGGACGTTCCCGAATTGCTGTCTCTCAGCCATTTTACCGTGCTCCCGTCAAAAAACGAGGCTCTGGGAATGGTCCTGCTGGAAGGCATGGCAGCCGGCACGCCCATCATCGCCCGGGAAGGGGAGGGAGGGGCGGAGTTGGTTCAGGAATATGGGGCCGGATTTCTCTATAAATCCGACGAAGGAATTGCTCCTCTCGCTCGGAAGATTATCTCGCTTCGCCGGAACAGCGCTCAATACCGGGCGCTCTCCGGGAGATGTCGAAAGATCGCGTCCGACGAATTTTCATTGACGAAGTTCGGAGAACGCTTGGCTGGAATTTACAGTTTGGCGCTGAGAAAACAGTAGCATTACTTTATTTTTGAGGGATCGAACATGAAAGTCGTAATTTTAGCCGGCGGCATGGGAACAAGGATAAGTGAAGAAACGGTTGTTCGGCCGAAACCCATGGTAGAGATCGGCGGCAAGCCGATCCTCTGGCACATCATGAAAATATATTCCCATTACGGGTTTCATGACTTTATCATTTGTCTCGGTTTCAAGGGCTACATGATAAAAGAGTATTTCTCCAATTACTTTTTGCACATGAGCAATGTTACATTCGATATGCAAAATAATTCGATGCAGGTCCACGAGAAATATGTCGAGCCCTGGAAGGTCACGCTTGTCGATACGGGCGCGGAAACAATGACCGGCGGCAGAATAAAGCGGGTCGCTCCGTATATCGGCAACGGGTCCTTCATGCTTACGTATGGGGACGGAGTGTCGGACATCAATATTGCAAAACTCGTCGAGTATCATAAAGTTCATGGCAAGTTGGCCACCGTTACTGCAACCCAGCCGTCTGGGCGTTTTGGTTCACTGGATATCGGCGCTTCGGATCGGGTTGCTTCCTTTCAGGAGAAGCCTGCCGGAGATGGCTCCTGGATCAATGGCGGGTTCTTTATTCTCGAATCAAAGATGCTCGAATATATCGCCGGGGACAGTACTTTTTTTGAGAAAGAGCCGCTTGAGCGGATGGCCAAAGAAGGACAATTGATGGCGTATAAACATCGCGGTTTCTGGTATGCCATGGACACGCTTCGGGATAAAAATCATTTGGAAGAACTGTGGGGCTCAGGCAAGGCGCCGTGGAAGGTGTGGGAAGGCTGAGAATGCTCATAGCTCGTGGCTGATAGTATAATACAGCTCATAGATCATGGTTCATGGTACAATACAGCTCATGGCTCGTAGTTCGTAGCAATAGTTCATAGCTCGTGGCTGATAGCTCAGAAGGAAACAATGATAGATCGTGATTTTTGGCAGGGCAAAAAAGTCTTCATCACCGGCCATACCGGCTTCAAAGGCTCGTGGCTGTGCTTGTGGCTGCATTCACTTGGGGCGCAAGTGATTGGCTACGCGTTGAAGCCGCCTACGGATCCGAGTCTCTATGAATTATGTTCTATCGATAGGCTGGTCAGATCAAATATTGCCGATATACGGGACAGCGCGTCTCTCAGTAAGGCCATGTCTGCCGCGCACCCTGATATCGTCATCCACATGGCTGCCCAGCCTCTGGTGCGTGATTCGTATAAAATACCTGTTGAAACCTATGCTATTAATGTCATGGGAACGGTGAATCTTTTCGAAGCGGTAAGAAGCTCGAAGAGCGTAAAAGCGGTCATCAATGTTACGACCGATAAGTGTTATGAGAATAAAGAATGGATCTGGGGGTACCGGGAAAATGAACCTCTCGGCGGGTATGATCCCTATTCAAGCAGTAAAGCATGTTCAGAATTGGTGACCGCGGCTTACCGTCAATCATTTTTCAATTCATCCAATCCCTCAAACCTTTCGACCTCTGTCGCGGTGGCTTCGGCACGGGCGGGTAATGTCATTGGCGGAGGGGATTGGGCAGCGGACAGGCTGATACCGGATTGTGTGAGGGCGATTTTAAAAAACGAAAAGATCGTTATCAGGAACCCTCAAGCTATCCGGCCCTGGCAGCATGTGTTGGAACCGCTCAGCGGCTACCTTATACTTGCGCAAAAGCTTTTTGAAGACGGACCACGCTATACAGAAGCGTGGAATTTCGGTCCTGATGACTCAGATGCGAAACCGGTAGAGTGGCTCGTTGACAGCCTCTGTAAAGAATGGGGTGACGGCGCTTCTTATGTGGTCGACAAAGGGAAACATCCTCACGAGGCTCATTACCTGAAGCTGGACTGCTCTAAGGCCAAGGCCGAGCTCGGCTGGCGTCCCAAGTGGAAGTTGGAGAAGGCCGTTGAAAGCATCGTAGAATGGACGCGAGAGTATAGAGACAATAAGGATCTAAAAGATGTAAGTTTAGCACAGATTACTGAATATTCTAAAATTATTGTTAATGTGTGATGTGCCGAATAATTAAGAATAAACTTTGAACTAAAGAGCAATTATATTGTTCTGGAGGCGGGCAATGGTTAGAGATGATTTTGAAGACTTGTTCATATTGGAGATGACAAACAATCATCGAGGCGATGTAAAAAGGGGCCTCGAAATAATACGTCAGTTTTCAAGGGTTGCACGGTTTAATAATGTGCGAACTGCTATAAAGCTTCAGTTTCGGG
>DATDRO010000355.1:0-4446 GCA_035291685.1 Nitrospirota bacterium
CCCGCTAATGCTCAGGTCGGCCCGGGGACCGATTCCTTCGACGTTACCGAGGCATACGTCAGCTATAACGCAGCGCTCGGCAAGGGACTGCGGTTCGATCTCGGAAAGATGGTCACCTACCACGGCGCAGAGGTCATCGAAGCAATAGACAATGTGAACTACTCACGGTCCTACCTGTTCAACTACGCCATTCCGTTCACGCATACGGGGCTTAAGGCGAGCTATGCGTTCTCCGATGCCCTGAACGCGAGCGTCCACGTCGTAAACGGATGGGACAACAGCACCGACAACAACAAAGGAAAAACCTACGGCCTGAGCGTCGGCTTTACTCCGGCAGAAGTGTTTTCAACGATCATCAACCTGATGTCTGGTCCCGAGCAGGATAACAACAGCCGCGACAAGCGCAACCTTGTCGACATTGTGGCAACGATCAAGCCGATCAAGAAGCTTTCGCTTATCCTGAACGGAGATTACGGCAGGGAGCAGAATGCGGCTGCGGGCAACACGGAGCCTGCCGCATGGTCCGGTATCTCCTGCATCGCGAAATACGAAATAGACGACAAATACAGCGTGGCGATAAGGGCGGAATCGTTCCGGGACCCGGAAATGGTCCGGACCAGCACGGTGAGGCACGTGAAGGAGGTTACCTTCACTCCCGAGGTCAAGCTGGCGGGCGGTCTTATCCTGAGGCCCGAGTATCGTCATGACTGGTCTGATGACAAGGTGTTTGACAACAGCACGAAGAAGTCGCAGGACACCATCGCCCTCGGCGCGATGTATAGATGGTAACGTAATTTCGGGGAACTTTTTTCGGCAACCCTTCGGTGAAAGACATTTTGACAAACGACATTTTTCTGTTTATCATGGGCCTATCAGGTTTCTCTATGTGCAGAAAATCTTACCGGGAAGGGGTGCAGGACCATGAAAAAAATAGAAGCGATCATCAAACCATTCAAGCTTGATGACGTGAAAGACGCCCTCAATGAAATGGGCGTGCAGGGGATGACCGTGACCGAGGTGAAAGGCTTCGGCAGACAGAAGGGCCACGTGGAGCTCTACCGCGGCGCCGAGTACGACATTTCCTTCCTTCCCAAGGTGAAGATCGAGATCGTCGTGGCGGACAGCATTGTCGACAAGGTGGTTTCGACGATACAGGACAAGGCCAAGACCGGCAAGATAGGAGACGGCAAGATCTTCATATCAAAGCTCGAAGAGGTCATTAGGATCAGGACCGGCGAGAAAGGCGAAACGGCGATATAGGGCATTGCAAGAGGACCACGATCAGGGACCGGCAGGAGACCATCCATGCCGGTCCCTGATCTATTTTACCAACAAAAGAATTCTTGTTGTTCACCGCGTTTATCATTCCTCTTTTTGAAAAGAAAGGTAAAATCCGACAACAACGGAGGCGGCAATGGTCAGCAGGCCCAGAACGTAGGCCATGCTTCCCACGGTCTGGTCCCACCTGAGAAGCCCGAACTTTGACAGGAGGTAATTCCAGTCGTGGATCGTGTCCTCACCGCCGCCGATCGAAACGAGCGGCAGGGCCATGGCCTGAGCATCCTTGACATACACCGAGATATTGAACAGGTTCTGGCCGACCCAGAAGAGCGTCGCCGAAGATGAGTATAATTCCCGCCGCAGGTAAAAATAGGCCGTGATACCGGCAGGAACGAGCAACTGCCCGAGCGTCCCTCCGATGACCATGAGAAATTCTCCAAACCAGCTGAAGAGCATATGCCCGGCCTCGTGCGCGACCAAATCCACCCGATCGAGGAAGCGGTGTGCGGTCACGTCCCCGGCGAGAATAATTCCGTACACCGCCAGGAGCGCGGTAAAACCGGCTTTCAGGTAATTTATGTTTTTCATCAGGGATGGTCTTTCGACTGCGCGGGAGGAGCACCGCCTTATGCACGATTCAACTTACCCTTCTGTCCAAACTCCTATACTGAATTGCCTACGAGATATGTTCAGTTGAGATCTTTTCGCTGCCTTCGATGTCTGCGATGGTGCGGGCGACCTTGAGAATGAGGTTGTAGGCGCGGGCCGAGAGACAGTGAGGGAGCGTTAAGAATCTATCGTTGTTTCCGGCTTTCGACGACTTGCGAGACAATCTTTAACCGTCGATACGAAAATCTTCGCCTCGCCGATAAAATGCGATGCCTGCGCATGGGTCAACTCGACATATTCACGATAATCACCGCGTTGCCTCAGATCGAACGCCTTGTTGATTGCGAGTCCAAGCGATTCGGAAAGAAGACCCTCTTTTATGAATTTTTTGTTAAAGTAGGCCAATATGCCGGTGTGTTTCGAGGTCGCATATGACTCGTGGACAAGGAGGGCCAGGACGGCATAGAACATTGCGTAATATGCCCTGTTGATGATGGAACGAGGACTTTTTCCGCCGGACAGGAGGAACTCAGCCTCTTCAATGCTTTCTTCAGCCTGTTTTATCCGGTAGTTCGACAGTTCGTATTTCTTCGCATCGGAGGTCAAACCTTAATGCCCTCTCTCTCGATCACCCGGTAAAGGGGCGACTCGCTCAGGGGTCCCTCTTCGAGTTCGCTTCTGCCGAAGATGACAGTTGATATAAAACAATCATGCGCAAGATTGATCTTAAACACGATATTGTCTATTTCGGACTCCGCAATGGGATTGTAGTCCTCGATTTCGATCATCACATCGATATCGGATTCGGGAGTGGCCTCGCCGCGCGCCTTTGAACCGAATACGCGGAAATCAATGAGATTGAACCTCTCTGCAAGCGCTTTTTTCAGCTTCGAAAGGGCGGTTCTTTCATTCTCTGATAGTCCGATTGTTTTCATACGTGAAGTATAGGCTATCAACAGTCTTTTTTCAAGTCAATTGAAGACGACCTTAACTCACCCTTCTATCTAAACTCCGATACTGGATCGCCTCGGAGATATGCTCGGATGCAATCTTGTCGCTTCCCTCGATGTCCGCGATGGTACGGGCGACTTTCAATATTCGATTATAGGCGCGGGCGGAAAGGCCGAGGCGGTTCATGGCCGATTCCATGAGATTCTGGCTGGCCTCGTCGATCCTGCAGTACTTGCGGATGTGCCGCGGTTTCATGTGCGCGTTCGCGTAGATCCCGTCGCTTTTGAACCGCTCCTGCTGCGCAATGCGGGCCCTGGTCACGCGCTCGCGGATGGACGACGAGGGTTCACCGGGAGTGTCCGACGAGATCTCGTTGAACTGTATCGCCGGCACTTCGATATGGATGTCGATCCTGTCCATAAGCGGGCCCGAGACCTTTGAGCGATAGGTCTGTATCTGGTGCGGAGAGCAGAGACATTGATGGAAGGGATCGCCGTGGAACCCGCACTTGCAGGGGTTCATGGCTGCAACGAGCATGAGCGACGCCGGGTAGGTGAGGGAGGTCACTGCGCGGGATATAGTAACAGAGCCGTCTTCGAGCGGCTGGCGGAGCGCTTCGAGGACGTTCCGCTTGAACTCCGGAAGCTCGTCCAGAAAAAGCACGCCGTTGTGCGAGAGGCTCACCTCGCCGGGTTTCGGCACCTGTCCGCCGCCGATGAGCCCGGCGTCGGAAATGGTGTGATGCGGCGAACGGTACGGGCGCGTCGCGATGAGCGGCTGGCCCTGTCTCAGGAGCCCCATGACGCTGTGGATCTTGGTCGTTTCAATGGCCTCGTCAAAATTCATCTGCGGCAGGACCGTCGGCAGCCTCCGCGCGAGCATGGTCTTGCCCGAGCCTGGCGGGCCTATCATGATGATATTGTGTCCGCCGGCGGCCGCGACCTCAATGGAGCGTTTGGCATGCTCCTGGCCTTTTACCTCGGAGAAATCCTCCTGGTAGGCGGAGTAGGTCTCGAAGGCGCTCTTGATGTTGATGCTTGTGGGCTCTACCCGGGAAGTACCTGCAAGGAACTCGACCACCTGCGGCAGGGTCTGCATGCCGAAGATACTGACCGCCTCGACGACGGCCGCCTCCTGCGCGTTGTCCGCCGGTATCACCATTCCCCGGTAGCCGGCCTTTTTCGCGAGCACGGCCATGGAGAGCGCGCCCCGCACCGGTTTCACCCTGCCGTCGAGCGAGAGCTCGCCGACGATCAAATAGCCGTTTACCATTTCCTGGGTGAGGATGCCTTCGGAGATCAGCATGCCGATGGCAATAGGGAGGTCGAAGGCAGAGCCTTCTTTTTTGATGTCCGCGGGAGCGAGATTTACAACGACCTGCCGGAGGGGAAAATCGAAGCCCGTGTTCTTGAGCGCCGCGCGCACCCGTTCTTTGCTCTCTTTTACCGCCGCGTCCGGCAGCCCCACGGTCGAGAAGAAGGGCAGCCCCCTGCTGGTGATATCAACCTCCACCTCGACAGGGTAAGCGTCGATGCCCAATACCGCAGAGCTGATGACCTTCGAGAGCATAGGGCTCCTTTGGTTAATTGCGGAGTTCGGAATGCG
>DATDRO010000356.1:0-3398 GCA_035291685.1 Nitrospirota bacterium
CATCGTTGACGACAAGTTGGAGATCCATATCAGCACGAGCAACGGGGACCGGTGGCAGTCGTACCTCGGGTCCGTGACCGAGAAAAAAGCGAACGCGAAGGTCTCGCCGGGAGCGACGGGGTACTATGCCTACATCGCTACGCCGCCTCTTGCGCTGTTCAGCGCCTACGGCCGGACCGAGTTCAAATCCGTGGAACTTCCGGCAGAGATGAAAAGCATAGGACTGCTGCGTGAGAAGCCCGCGGGCCTGTTCGCGGAACGCGAGATCTCCTTCTATATGGAGACCGAAAAGCGGCCGTTCTTCTTCCGTCCTGCCGGAAAGACGGTCTGGGACCCGCGCACCATGCCCACACCGAACTGCACGCACGTCAGGTTCGTCGACAATGAGGGCCTCAACCTCTCGACCGAGTGTGGAGATCGGGCCGTTGGTTTCGCCGGGCCGAAGGACCAGTATGTGAGCAAGGACAGCGGAAAGACGTGGCTGAAGAAATAAATCCGGCCACTGGCTGAGGAATTCTGAAGGGAGAAATACCATGGCTTCATGCGCGTATTGCGGGACGACGATCCTGTTTGGAGGGGTGAAGGAAAACGAGCTGCGGTTCTGCAACAAGGAGTGCTACCAAAAGGGCAGGATCATTGTGCTTTCGAAAGACGTGCCGAAGGAGGTCGTGGACCAGCAGGTCAGAAACATTCATCGCGGGGTCTGCCCGAAGTGCCAGGGCAGCGGCCCGGTCGACGTTCATACCGCGCACCGGGTCTATTCCGCGCTCGTGGTCACCTCCTGGCGCAGTATGCCCACCGTAAGCTGCCGCTCGTGCGGGATCAAAAGCCAGCTCGGCAACACGCTTTTTTCCCTGATGTTCGGCTGGTGGGGCTTCCCGTGGGGAGTCATCATGACGCCCGTGCAGGTCGTACGGAACATCGCCGGAATTGTCAAAGGTCCGGACGAGACGAAGCCCTCCGGCAAGCTTGAGAGCCTGGTCAGGGCGAGCATCGCTTCGCAGATGCTGCAGGACAGGAAAAAGTAACCTTGAAACTGAACCGTTAGAACGCGATACAATAGATTTCCGCGCCCTGAACATTCGTCGAGAGCCTCAGACGGGATTATCTATTTGCTTCAGCAAAAAGGAGGCAACGTGCTTTCCATAGCCATGACAATATTGTTGCTGGCCGTTCCCGGCGCTGTGGACAAGATGCCTTCCAGCGAGGTCGCGCCGATCTTCGAACTTGTATGCGGCAAGGGGAATGTGTTCACGAAGCACGATAAATCATTTGCTACGAATCCTCTGCAGACGGACTTCGGGTGCAAGAAGTGCCCTTCCTTTACCGGTTTTGCCGATTCTGACGGCCGGGCGGCAGTGTCGGAACCGCTGCCGGGCGCATTCACCGGGCCGGGACGGACGGAGGCGCTTGTGTATTTGTTCAGTTGTGAACCTCATGCCAACTCGTACGGTGGAACAGTCCTGCTGCGAAAAGAGCAGGGTAAATGGCGGAGGATATCATACGCGCCGGGACTTGGGTCGAGTTCGTGCCTGACGTTCAGGAGAGATGATGGCACGGACCTGCTGGTTTCCCAAGGAGGCGACGTGGCGCAGGGATACGTTTTCGGTTCCGTTACTGCACACCGGTTCACGCAGAAGGGAACAGTCGATGTTGTGGGGAACCGACTGGCATCGAGTTGGTATACATTGAATGCCTGTCCGGAGGACGGCACAGCCGTTGCGATGGATATCCGGCGCGTCCAGGCTCGAGACATGAACAACGATAAAAAGAAGGACGTGGTCATAGACCTGAGCGCTGCGTTCGCCCGCGTAAAGAAAAAGGGGGACGATCCCTGCCTGAACGAAGAAGAACGGAAGAAATACTTGAAGCCGAAGAATTATCAGCTGGTTTATCTCTTTGACGGAAATTCCCTCACAGCGTCGCCGGAGACCCGCAAGGTGCTCAAGGAGATGAATGCTGAACGGAGCGATATCCTCGGAGAACCGATAGATGAGCAGGCGGCCCGGGGGTTCATTGAATATTGGCTCAAGAGGAGCCAGGACAACACCAAACTGGACGAGGTGATGAATAGCTACAGTGATGCCGTGGACTTCTACAAGTTCGGCTTGGTGGACAAGAACATCATCCGGCAGGACAAACAGAAGTACTACAGCCGCTGGCCGAAGCGGAAGTATGAGCTGAAGTCCTTCGCACTCGCTCCCGGAGACCGGCAACACGAGGCAAAGGTCGTGATTACTTTTGCCTATGAAATATCCAATGAAAAGAAGACCCTGCAGGGAGAGGCTAAGGCGGTGCTGGTGCTCCAGAGCAATGATGAAGAGACCAGGATCGTGACGGAGAAGGAGCAGTAACTCATGATGAAGAAAAGGTTCAGGATCATCGGAGCGTTGCTGGTTTTCTTCGCCGGCCTGTTGATTGTCGGGTATGCCCCTGTTGGCGTGAATCTCTGGTTTCTCGCGATAGATCCAGTATATGTGATCCCGAAGGAATCGTCGATATTCGTGTTTAAGCCGACGGTGATGAACCCCGGCTCCGGGGACTGGTGGATATACGGTGAGGATAAGAACAATTTCTACCATTTTACGGGTGAAAGCCCGTTTCCTTATGTGAGCTGTTCGAGGAAACTGGCTGCGCAGTGCACTGGTTTTCAGCCGACAAATCACGAAACGTGGTGTGTGCGTAATTAAACGGCTTGCGGGGAACGGGAAATACGGTGGCAAGTAAAAACAGTCGGGGGGTGTGGTAATGAAGATCATCATATCCGGCAGGGCGGAGGTTTACGACGAGCGGGCCCACGGCCTGGACACAAACCCTGAAACGCTTCGAAAACTTCACGGTCTTGCCTGCACCGAAGGCGAAATGTCGGAGTTTATCGGAGACGGCTCTGATGAAGGGCTGATCGCGGACATCGGCATTGCAGGCGGGACGCTGACGTTCACGTATGTTCCTGAAACAAACGAGCTAAGGGTGGTGACGGAATACGAAGCCCCGCGTAAATTGACGAAGAAAGAGCTCGACGTGCTGGTGAAGTACACCACAGGCCAGTGGAGCGACGGCATGGGGGAGAACTTCACCAACGACTATGCGGAAAAGACGGGCATGCTCGTGCATGCCTACCCGCTGAGCGGCAAGCAGGGCATCCGCGTCGAGCAGGTTGATGCGGGCAAGACCAAAGCGAAGCGCCCGTCGCCCCTGCTGACAGCGGCCAAGAGCGGCGAGATCAAGAAGATAGCGAAGCTGCTTGAACAGGGCGAAGAAATCAACACCAGGAACAAATGGGGCCAGACTCCCTTGCGAGTTGCAATCCTCGCCGGCCAGACCCAGGCTGCGCTGTATCTTATCGAAAAGGGCGCTGACGTGAACACAACCGACGGCGAGGGCTGGACGCCGCTCCA
>DATDRO010000357.1:0-2832 GCA_035291685.1 Nitrospirota bacterium
ATCATCGGGGTTGAGACAAACATCGGCGTGCAGCATCTTTCGCCTGCCGTGATCGTGACAACCGGTACGTTTCTGAAAGGGCTCATCCATATCGGGCTGGTACATTATCCGTCTGGCAGGGCAGGGGAGTTCCCATCAGTCGGGCTTTCGGACAACCTTAAGAGTCTGGGGTTCGAGCTCGGAAGACTCAAAACAGGTACGCCAGCCAGGTTGAACGGCAGGACAATAGATTTCTCGAAGACCGAACCTCAGCACGGGGACGAGCCCGCGCCCTTCTTTTCTTTTACCGAAACCGTGCATCCGCTCCCACCAATGCCCTGTTATCTCACATATACGAACACGAATACCCACGAAATCATAAGAAACAATCTGGATCGCTCCCCACTTTACGGAGGCGTTATAAAGGGCATTGGCCCGCGCTACTGCCCATCCATAGAAGATAAGATCATGAGGTTCTCTGACAGGGAACGGCATCAGGTCTTTCTTGAGCCGGAAGGACTGGATACCGAAGAGTATTACGCGAACGGCGTGTCCACGAGCCTGCCTTACGATGTTCAGGAGAAAATGCTTCACACCATCCCCGGGCTTGAAGAGGTCGAGATCATGCGGCCCGCGTACGCAATCGAATATGATTTCGCTCCGCCCACCCAGATCACGCACACGCTTGAGACCAAGAAAGTTCAGGGGCTGTATTTTGCCGGCCAGATAAACGGCACCTCGGGATACGAAGAGGCCGCGGCCCAGGGTCTGATGGCGGGCATCAATGCCGCGCTCAAGACCCAAAAGAGAAATCCGCTTATACTTTCCCGCTCCGAGGCTTACATCGGCGTCATGATCGATGACCTCGTGACGAGAGGGACTGCAGAGCCGTACCGGATGTTCACATCGCGGGCGGAATACCGCCTCATTCTTCGAGAAGACAACGCAGACATGAGACTGAGGCAAAAGGGGCAGGAGATCGGCCTGGTTTCAGATGAGCAGTACAAGCGCTATAAGCAAAAAAAGGATTCCATTGAGCGTGAAATCTTAAGACTCAAAAAAACCCGTGTGAAGCCGGGACCTGAGATCAACACTATTCTTACCTCCAAAGGGACCGCGGAGATTTCAGATGAAACACCTCTTGAGCAACTGCTCAAGAGGCCGGAAATTCAGTACGGGGATATCAAGAAGATAAGTTCTTGTCCGGAAGCTCTGGACAACGCTGTTGCCGAACAGGTTGAGATACAGGTGAAATATGAGGGCTACATTCAACGTCAGCTCCAGCAGGTAGAGCGCTTTGCATCATTAGAGCAAAAGAACATTCCGTTGGACATGAACTATGATGATATAAAAGGCCTCGGAACAGAAGTGAAGCAGAAGCTCATTCAGGTCAGGCCGGTCTCCCTGGGCCAGGCATCGAGAATATCGGGCATAACTCCGGCAGCGATCGCTCTCCTCATGGTGGCCCTTGAGAAGAGGAAGAGGAAATCGCGTGAGGGGTAAGGGGTGAGGCGCAATTTTGTTCGGGAAGCGCATATCATAAGAAAAATCAGATGGCCAAACGAACCATGAAGTGAAATTGCTTCGGCATTCAGAAAGTGCAGACAACCCCTCGCTCCGCCGCGCACGCGTGCCGAAATGGGGCGGGCTTCATGCGGCATTTATCCTGTTCCGGCAGCACTTCCGCTTCGCCCGTGCTGTTTTATGTTCTGAGGTTGAACACTGTTTTGGAGGGCTCGCCAAAGCGCGTCTGTCGCTCAGGGCTGTCTGCGCATGACGTGGCGAGATTTTGGGGAAAGTCCAGGAAAATCCCTTCTCTCTTGGTGGGAGAGGGTTGGGGTAAGGGGGACCGCGGGTGATAGCAGAAAATTCGTTAGGGCAAATATTGAGCAACGGCGCGACAGAGCTTGGCGTGGAATTGTCTGATGCCCAGATCAACTCTTGTCTCCTCTATCTCTCTGAACTCAAAAAGTGGAATCAAAAGATCAACCTTACCGCTATCAGAGAAGACGGGGACATCGTGATCAAGCATTTTCTGGATTCCTTTTCGTTCATAAAAGGTTTTACTCCTGTCGAGGGTTTGAAGCTTCTGGATATGGGCTCTGGCGCGGGATTTCCGGCGCTGCCGCTGAAGATCGCGATCCCAGGGATATCGGTCACCATGGTCGAGTCCGTAAAGAAAAAAGCGGCATTTCTTCGGCATATAATCAGGACGCTTCGTCTTACCGGAGTGGAAGTCAGCGACAAAAGAACAGAGGAACTGCCGGATTCCTTTCATTCTATGTTCGATGTCGTGACGGCGCGCGCCTTCGCGAACATGGAGACAGCGCTCGCGGCAGGCAAGCCCTTTCTGAAGAGCGGGGGAGTCGTGGTGCTGGGCCGCGGGCCGGAAGAAAAGATCAGAGAGCAGGAATTATCAAAGGCCGGCTTCGTTCTTGAGAGAAGAATAGAGCTTACGCTGCCGCATTCTGATTACAAAAGGGCGATATGGGTGTTTAAGAAGGCGTGAAACGGGGAGTCGGTGAAGCAGGCATGTTCCACGTGGAACATCCTAATGCGGAATGAAAATCTTTAAAAGGTTTTTGAGTGGACGGAATTTATACGGAAGCATCGGATATTAATACAAGCGCATAAAGGTGGTGCGTTCGTAAAAAGTCCGAAACTGTCACCCTGAGCAACGCGAAGGGTCTCTCAATATTTATATTGAAAAACCGAGATTGCCGCTTCGCACTGTTCCTCGCAATGACTGCATAAGAGACTTTTTACAGGACCATAAGGCTTATACATTGTCATTTCAGTGTCCTGTTCGTTCCCTATAAAAGGATTTGCATGATCCAAGGCGCATTAAAGATT
>DATDRO010000358.1:0-2621 GCA_035291685.1 Nitrospirota bacterium
TGCTGTCATGAAACCCACGGCTCTGACTTTGAACATATTGGTCGCAGCTATCGCGACGGCGAAATACTATAAGGCGGGTTATTTTTCCTGGTCTCTCTTCTGGCCCTTTGCGCTGGCTTCGATACCCTGTGCATACATCGGAGGTCTTTTGACGTTGCCGGGCATTGCCTACAAACCCCTGGTCGGTGCTGTCCTGTTCTATGCCGCGTGGCGCTCCCTGCGTGAGGCCGGCAAGCCCACGGTGACTGAAGTTAAACCTCCTCCGCCGGCAGTCGCGGTCGTTTCAGGCGGGGGGCTTGGTCTTTTGTCGGGCTTAACGGGTGTTGGAGGAGGTATATTTTTGACCCCCCTTCTTGTCTTGAGGGGTTGGGCGGAAATCCGGCAGGTTTCAGGAGTGACGGCCGCTTTTATATTAGTAAATTCTGTTGCAGGACTGCTGGGAGTTGTCTCAGCCAAGACGGCGTTGCCGGTTGCTTTGCCGGTGTGGGCGGCTGCGGCAATGATTGGGGGATATATCGGTTCTGCGTATGGGAGCCGGCGTCTCGGCGGTCCTGCGATCAAACGACTGCTGGCCATTGTGCTTGCAGTGGCGGGCTTTAAAATGTTTATCACCATTTAACGGGCGGCCGCTGACGGCGAGGTGATACGGCACCGCTTGGTTCAGAGACATTCCGCTATCACTATGGACGATGACATTATCACCAGACGGGCCCGGCCTGAGGACATCCCGGTGCTTTGCGATCTCCTGGAGGACCTCTTTACCATCGAAACCGACTTTGCGCCGGACGTCGAAAAGCAGGTGAAGGCCCTGAGCATGCTGTTGACCGGTCCGCCGGACAGTTCACTTGTCCTCGTCGCTGTCAAGGAGGGGAAGGTTGTCGGCATGGTCTTCGTCCAGACGCTCGTGTCCACTGCCGAGGGGGGGAAAGTCGGGTTGGTGGAGGACATGATCATTGACCGTGAGTTCCGGCGCCGGGGCATCGGCACGCTCCTTCTCAATCACGCCGTTGAGTGGGGCCGCAACAGAAAACTCAAGAGGCTCCAGCTCCTGGCTGACCGGGAAAATACGCCTGCCGTCGATTTCTATGCCCGCAACGGATGGACAACCACGAAACTCGGCTGTCTTCGCATGCTTCTGACATAGTTTTTTCCCTGGCCCCTTGCCGCGCTTCATTTCTGCCTAACTCGTGAGCATGTGCCTCCTGTTTTTCTCGCTTCTCTTGCACGACCGAATCACCGTCCCTTATGTTTCAATGCTTTTGGCTTGGCAACGATATTGCTATTGTAAAGAGCAGGAACAGGAACAAGGAGGACATCATGAACAGGCTCGCGACAGTCAAAAAAGATATCATCAGGACCCATCCCTGTTTTTCCGAGGAGGCCCATCATATATTCGGGCGGATCCATCTCCCGGTAGCTCCGGCATGTAATATCCAGTGCCGCTACTGCATCAGAAAGTTTGACTGCGCCAACGAGTCCAGGCCCGGCATCACCAGCAAGGTCCTGACCCCCGAAGAGGGGGTCGAGAGGGTCCAGGCGCTCATCGGGAGGAATGACCGGCTGAGCGTCGTCGGGATCGCGGGCCCCGGAGACCCGCTCGCCAACGGGGCCACGTACGTGGCACTGAGACGTATCAACTGGGAATTTCCGGAGCTTACACTGTGCGTTTCAACCAACGGCCTGCTTTTGCCGGACAGGCTTGAACAGCTCGTCGCTGCAGGAGTCCGGAGCTTGACGGTCACGATAAATGCCGTTACTCCGGAGACTGCGGAAAAGGTTTACTCCTGGATCATGTACGAGGGGAGACGTTACTCCGGACAAGAGGCTGCTGAAATCCTTCTCGCGAACCAATGGAGAGGACTCGCAGAGGCCATCGACGCGGGCCTTATCGTCAAGGTGAACACCGTTTTTATTCCCGGCGTGAATGAAGCGGAAATTCCACTCATCGCAGAGCGCGCCGGCGCATTCGGCGCGGACATTATGAACATTCTCCCGCTCATACCTCAGGCGGAGTTCGCACACTTGACGAGGCCGTCCCATGAGACGCTTCGGCTGAAGCGCGAGGAAGTGAGGTCCTTTATTCCGCAGATGTCGCACTGCAGACAGTGCAGGGCCGATGCCTGCGGTATCCTCGGTGAAGACAAGGACATGGAGCTCGAGGTGCTCATGGCGAGGATCGGCGAAGAGTACAGCGATTCGGTACTGTGATGGAAGAACAATTAACTCATAGAGAACGGGAACGGTACCGGCGGCAATTGATGCTCAGCGGTTTTACCGTTGAACACCAGAAGCGGCTGAAGAACGCGACGGCCCTGATAGCCGGGATCGGCGGATTGGGAGGCACTGCAGCGCTTTATCTTGCCGTGGCGGGGATCGGGAGGATGGTCTTTGCGCACCACGGAAACGCGACCGTATCGAACATGAACAGGCAGATATTGATGAAAGATGACGGGATCGGAAAGCCCAGGGTCGTCATGGCAAAGAAGAGGATAAAGGAAATTAACCCCGATGTTCACATCGACATCCATAATGAAAGAATATCACCCCGGAATAGTGAAAAGCTTCTGAGCGGCGTACATATTGCTTTATCTGCGCGACCGAATTTTCAGGAGCGAAGGATA